>NZ_ASZW01000200.1:0-21566 GCF_000468215.1 Arthrobacter sp. CAL618
GTGTCTGTGCCCGTGTCTGTGCCCGTGACTGTGCCCGGGGTGTCGGCTACGGGCCGCTACTCGCCGTCGTCGTTGGCGTAGCGCAGCCCCAGCTGGTTCCTGACCCCGTCCAGGAGCCGCATCGTGTTGAGGGTATCGGCCCAGGGCATGGTGGGTGACTCGGTCAGACCCTGCTGGATGCACCGGGTGGTTTCGCGCAGCTCGTAGACATAGCCACGACCGGCCTGCTCAAAGGTCTCTACCCGTTGCTCGCCCTGATGGGGGTGGATGGTCAGCTCCCGCGGGTTGTGCAGCACCGACCCGGTCCGCAACCAGCCTGCCGAGCCCGACACGGTAGCCTGGCCCGGGCCGGAGGAGACGAGCGACGACGTCAGCTGAGCCTGGCCGCCGCCTTCGTAGCTGAGGGTGAGCGCGTTTTGGGTGTCGATGTTGTCGTCGTTCAGGGCCCCTGTTGCGGTCACTGCGGCGGGGAACCCCAGCGCGCCGAGGGCCCAGGTCAACGGATAGACGGTGAGGTCAAGCAGCGCCCCGCCGCCAGCAGCCGGGTCCCACAGGCGGTGGGTGCGCGAGTGGTCGGAGGGGAAGCTCAGATCGGCTTGTACCCACTGGATTTCACCGAGCTCGCCGGAATGAATGATCTCCCAGGCCCGGTTGACGCTCGGGAGGAAACGGCTCCAAAGGGCTTCCATCAGGAAAAGATTGCGGGTCCGGGCCAGGTCGATCAGCTCCGCGGCTTCCCGCGCGTTGACGGTAAAGGCCTTCTCGCAAAGGACGTGCTTGCCTGATTCCAGGGCCGCCTTGGCCACCTGGTAGTGCTGGGCGTGGGGGGTCGCGATGTAGACGACGTCGACGTCGGGGTCGTTGAAGAGCCGCTGGTACCCGGTCTCGCCGTCGGCGTCGTAATAGCTCGCCACGAAACCGAACTCCTCAGCGAAGGCCCGGGCCGATTCCTGCGATCGGGAGCTGACCGCCTGCAAAACACTGTCCTCCAGCCCGGCAAGATCCTGGGTGACGTTGCCGGCGATGCGGCCGGTGGCGACGACGCCCCAGCGTAGTGGCTCGCCGGTGGCTGCGAACGGATCGGCGGCGTCGGGTGCGGCGCAGGGTGGCCGGGGGATTTGCTGGGCAGGTGTGTGGAGGTTCATCGTTCTATCTTTGCGTGGCTGAGGACAAAAAAGTAGCCCGGCCCATCCGGGCCGGGCTACTTCAATCACATCGGTTACTCGTTGACGATCTCGGAGAGCGTTGGATCGTTCTCGTAGGCTTCGGCAGCGTTTTCCATGGTGACGATCTGTGGTTCGAGCAGGTACGCGGGAACAACCTTCACGCCGTTGTCGTAGGAGTCGGGATCGTTGATCTCGAGTTCCTCGCCTGCGCCCAGCCCCTGAACCATTTCAATGGCGTGGGAGACGAGTGCGCGGGTGTCCTTGTTGATGGTGGAGTACTGCTCGCCGGCCATGATGGAGCGAACCGACTCAACCTCGGAGTCCTGCCCGGTCACGATGGGCAGTTCCTTGCCGCTGGCCTGGACCGAGGTCAGGATGGCGCGGGCCAGGGTGTCGTTGGGGGAGAGGACGCCGTGCAGTTCCTCGGAACCGTAGGTGCCGGTCAGGAGGGTATCCATGCGGGTCTGCGCGTTGCCGGCTTCCCAGCCCTGGGTGACAGCCTGGTTGAACTCGGTCTGGCCGGAGGCGACGACGACGTTGCCGGACTCGATCTCTGGCTCGAGGATGCTCATCGCACCGTCGAAGAAGACCTGGGCGTTGGCATCATCGGGTGAACCAGCGAACAGTTCAATGTTGTAGGGACCTTCGCCGCGCTCGGCCATTCCGTCGAGCAATGCCTGGCCCTGCAGCTCGCCCACCTGGAAGTTGTCGTAGGCCACGTAGTAGTCAACGTCTTCCGTGTTCGTCAGCAGGCGGTCATACGCGATGACGGTGATGCCGGCTTCCTTGGCCTGGGCCAGCTGGGTTCCCAGCTGAGCGCCGTCGATGGCGCCGACAATCAGCACCTCGACGCCGTTGGTGATCATGGAGCTGATCTGGTTCTGCTGCTCAGAGACGCCACCGTTGGCGAACTGAACGTCGGGTTCGTACCCGGCTTCGGTGAGGCCGTCGTTGAACAAGCCCTCAGCCAGAACCCAGTTCTCTGAAGTCTTCTGGGGCAGGGCGACGCCGATCGCTGCACCGTCCTCGAATCCTCCCTCGCCCTCGGTTTCGGTCCCGGCGTCGCGACCGCAACCAGAGATGGCTAACGCTGAAATTGCGGCGATTGCCGCTAGTGATTTTGCGTACTTACGCATTGTTGCTCCTTTAGTGGACTCAATAACTTACTGCTGAAGTGTTGGTTAGGGTCAGCGGGCGGAAACGTCGTTGGAGATGACGGTCTCGGTGGCTGTCGGCAGTTCGGGTTTCCCCTTGTTGCCGAAATTCTTCATGATCATGCCGGTGATGGAGGGCTTGCCCTGGCTCTTGTTGTAGACGTCGAAGGCGACGGCGACCAACAACACGAGGCCCTTGATAATCTGCGTCAGGTCGGCGCCAACGCCGAGCAGCTGCAGGCCGTTGTTCAGGACCGCCATGACGAGCCCGCCGATCACGGATCCCACCACTGTGCCCACACCACCGGTCACTGCGGCGCCACCGATGAATACTGCGGCAATGGCATCGAGTTCCCAGCCGACGCCGTCGAACGGGCCTGACGCCGTGGAGCGTCCCACGAAGATCATGCCGGCCAGCGCCGCCAGGATGGACATGTTCATCATGACGAGGAAGTCGACCCGGCGGCTTCGGACGCCCGACAGCTTCGCTGCGTGGCGGTTGCCACCGACCGCGTATACGTGGCGGCCAATGATGGTCTTGGTGGAGATGAAGCCGTAGATGATGACCAGTGCGCCGAGGATCAGCCCGGGAACTGGGAATGAGGTGCCGGGGTTGCCGGTGGCGAACAGGTAGGTGGCGTATAGAATGACCGCCGAGAGCAGCGTCATTTTGACTACCGAGACCCACACCGGGGGAGCCTCGGCGCCGATCTTGGCGAAACGCTTGCGGGTGCGTACCTCGTTGTAGATCACCGCTGCGACGAGCGCGAAGCCGAGCAGCAGGGTGAGGTTGTTGTAGCCCAGATCCGGCCCTATTTCGGGCAGGTATCCGGCACCAATGAAGCGGAACTCCTGGGGGACGGGGACCGTGTTGGACTGCCCCACGAACTGGTTGGCGCCGCGGAAGAGCAGCATGCCGGCCAGCGTGACGATGAACGCCGGGATGCCGACATACGCCACCCAGAAGCCCTGCCATGCCCCAATCAGGGCACCCAGGATCAGGCCGACGACGATACCCAGGTACCAGGGGAAGTCCCAGTCCCGCATCACCAGGGCGACGACAATGCCGGCGAACGCTGCGATCGAACCGACCGACAGGTCGATGTGGCCGGCAATGATCACCAGCACCATCCCGATCGCGAGGATCAGGATGTACGAGTTGCCGTTGAAAAGGTTCATCATATTGCCGGAGGTGAGCGTCTTGCCGCCGGTCATGATCTGGAAGAAAACGACCAGGGCGAGCAGGGCGAAGATCATCCCGAACTGCCGTGTATCGCCGCCAAAAAGTTGTTTGAGGGAGGTCATGGGGTGGGTCCTAAGAGCTAGGCAGTCTTCCTGCGGGCGGTCATAAGTTTCATCAACGATTCCTGGTCAGCTTCTCCGCGGGCTAGTTCCCCCGTGATGGCTCCCTCGAAGATTGTGTAGATACGGTCGGAGATGCCCAACAGTTCAGGCAGTTCCGAGGAGATGACGATGACGCCCTTGCCCTGGTTGGCAAGCTCCTGGATGATCCCGTAAATCTCGTACTTGGCTCCGACGTCGATGCCGCGGGTGGGTTCGTCGAGGATCAGCAGGTCGGGGTCGGTGAACATCCACTTGGCGAGGACCACCTTCTGCTGGTTCCCGCCCGAAAGCTTGGCCACTCCCTCGTTGACTGATGGCGTCTTTGTCCTCAACGACTTGCGGTACTTCTCGGCGACGACAAATTCCTGGTCGTTATCCACCACCAGTCCGCGGGTGATCTTCTTCAGTGCCGCCGAAACCGTGGTGGTCTTGATGTCGTCGAGCAGGTTCAGTCCGAGTGACTTCCGGTCCTCAGTGACGTAGGCCAGCCCATGCTTGATGGCCGACGGCACCGATCTGAGGGTGACAAGCTCGCCGTCCTTGTAAATCTCACCCGAGATGAAGTTCCCGTAGGAGCGTCCGAAGATGGAGCGCGCCAGCTCAGTACGTCCAGCGCCCATCAGGCCGGCGAACCCCACGACCTCACCCCGACGGACTTTGAAGCTTGAGTCCTTGCAGACCAGCCGGTCCGCGACGGCCGGGTGGCCGACGTTCCAGTTGCGGACCTCAAAGAAGGTTTCGCCGATCTTCGGGGTGTGGTCGGGGAAGCGCGACTCAAGGGACCGGCCAACCATGCCGCGGATGATCCGGTCCTCGTCGACGCCGTCGTTCTTCACATGCAGCGTCTCGATGGTCTTGCCGTCGCGGATGATCGTGATTGAGTCGGCGATCTGTTCGATCTCGTTGAGCTTGTGGGAAATCATGATGCAGGTGATGCCCTTGGATCGCAGTCCGGCCATCAAATCGAGGAGGTGCTGCGAATCGGATTCGTTCAGGGCGGCGGTGGGCTCGTCGAGGATCAGGAGCTTCACGGATTTGCTGAGGGCCTTGGCGATCTCGACCAGCTGCTGCTTGCCAACGCCAATGTCCTTGACCGGGGTGTTCGCTTCTTCGCGAAGCCCTACCCGCGCCATGAGTTCAAGGGTCTGGGAGTTCACCGAGTCCCAGTTGATGACCCCGTTTCGGCTCGGCTCGTTGCCGAGGAAAATGTTCTCGGCGATGGAGAGCTCAGGGATGAGCGCGAGTTCCTGGTGAATGATCACGATGCCAGCTGATTCGCTGGACCGGATGTCCTTGAACTCCACTTCTTCGCCCTGGAAGATGATGCTGCCGTCATAGGTGCCGTGCGGGTACAGGCCCGAGAGGACCTTCATTAGGGTGGACTTGCCAGCACCGTTTTCCCCGCAGATCGCGTGGATCTCGCCAGCCTCGACGGTGATGGAGACCTGGTCGAGGGCCTTGACTCCCGGGAATTCTTTGGTGATGGAACGCATTTCCAGAATCTTGTGATGTTCCATACGCATCCTCCCTGGTGACGGCATTGGCTGTACCTGACCCCTAGTGGTCAGAATAGGAAGTTAACCCTGCCAAGCCGCTTGGAGTCAAGTCTTGAACACATAAGCAATTATATTGGTAGCTAAACGTTATGAAGGTGCGGTTGCGAGAGAACGACGGCGGCTCCTCCGAGGGCCTCAGTACGGTCCCCGAGGGCAGACATCAGTACGGTGGTGGACTCGCCGACCACTGGGACCGCGTTACGGAGGAGGCCCCGCCGGATCGGCTCCAGCAGGATGTCCCCGAGACTGGTGAGCGGCCCACCAATCACCACCAGTTCAGGGTTGATCAGGTTTGCTACGTTGGCGACCGCTTTGCCGAGGGCGAGGCCGGCGTCGTCAATCACTCGCAGCGCCGCCGTGTCGCCGGCCAGCACCAGGCTCAGCAGTTCGTCCACCGAGATGGGGCCGTCAGCGCGGCGGCTAAGCAGGTCGACCATGGTGCTGGTCGATGCGACCGTTTCGAGGCAGCCGCGGTTGCCGCACCGGCAGACGAGACCATGTTCAACGATGGTGCTGTGGCCGAGCTCGCCGGTGATGCCGACGTGGCCGTAGTAGACCGATCCGCCGAGGATCAATCCGGCGCCGATGCCCGAGCCGACCTTCAGGAACATCAGGTTGTCGACCGCACTGTGGGGCCCCCAGGTGACCTGGGCCAGGGCGCCGAGGTTGGCGTCATTGTCAATGAAGACGGGGAACCCGAGCCGCTCCCCGAAGGCGGCGAGGATGTTGATGCCAACCCATTCCGGCAGGATCGCACCCTGTACCACCGTGCCGGTGCGGCGGTCGATGGGGCCGGGGATGCCAACCCCGGCGCCGAGCACCGATGAGCGTGCGACGCCTGCCTTGAGGAGCAGGCGGTCGAGGAGCTGCTCGGCGGCGTCGAGCCCTTCCTCGGCGCAGTGGCCAAGGGGTAGGGCGATTGCCTCATCCTGAATTACCTGATAGTTCAGTCCGGCCAGAACAACTCGCACGTGGCGTCGGCCGATGTCGATGCCGACGGCCAGGGACCCATTGTCGTTGAGGATGACCGAGAGGGCGCGACGGCCTGAGCTGGTGGTTGGAGCTGTGGTGGCGAGGCCGGCGTCGACCATTGCCTTGACGATGTTCGAGACCGTTGCGGTGGAGAGCCCGGTTTGCCGGGCGAGTTCCGCCTGGGTCTGTGGGCCACCCACCAGGACACCGATAACGCGCTGTTGGTTGCGTTGCCGAAGAGCCGACTGGGAACCCGGGCTTGGAGGATTCCCGTCGAAGTCACGCTTGGTGTTCGGGCGTCCTGCGGGCATGTACTACAGGGTGCTACATGCACCTCTTGTAGTCAAGAAGTTAACGCTGCACGGTGTGATTGAGCCAACACCTGATAGGACGAGGCATTCTCCTTGACAGCCTCGAATTCGCTGTCGGTGAGTTCACGACGCACCTTCGCGGGCACTCCCGCGACGAGGGAGCGGGGTGGCACCTGCGTCCCCTCGAGGACCACTGCGCCCGCAGCGACCAGTGAGCCAGCGCCGATGACCGCCCCGTTCATCACGGTGGCGCTCATCCCGATGAGGCAGTCGTCGCCGATGGTGCAACCGTGGACCACAGCGGAGTGGCCGATACTGACCCGGTTCCCAACGGTGGTGGGGAAATCCGGGTCAGCGTGCAGCACGACGTTGTCCTGCAGGTTGGTGCCGTCGCCGACACGGATCGGCGCGGTGTCGCCCCGTACTGAGACGCCATAGAAGGCGCTGGAGTCCTGACCGAGCACCACGTCGCCGATGATCGACGCCGTCGGTGCAAGGAAGCAGGACTCACTGATGGTGGGGGTTTTGCCGAAGATTTCGATGATGTGGGCCATGGACCTCAGCCTAGCTGGCCGGGTCAACGGTGCCGCCAGCCTAGCTGGCAGGGTCAACGGTGCCGCCAGCCTAGCTGGAAGGGTCAACGGTGCTCACCGAATCAGGCTGGGCCCCGGTGAGGAGCCCCGTGTCCTAGTTGAAGACGATGGTCCGGCCGCCGTCGAGCAGCACCCGGTGCTCGGCGTGCCACTGCACGGCCTGGGTGAGGGTGCGGCCTTCGACGTCGCGCCCGATCGCCACAAACTGCTGGGCCGAACGGGCATGATCCACGCGGATGACCTCCTGCTCGATGATCGGCCCTTCGTCCAGGGCGGGGGTGACATAGTGGGCCGTCGCTCCGATCAGCTTCACTCCACGGGCGTGTGCCTGGTGGTAGGGCTTGGCCCCCTTGAAGGAGGGCAGGAACGAGTGGTGGATGTTGATCGCCCGTCCCACCAGTTCCGAGCACAGCCCATCGCTGAGAATCTGCATGTAGCGCGCCAGGACCACCAGCTCGATGTTGTGCTCGGCGATGACAGCGCGCAGGGCGTCCTCGGCCGCGTCCCGGGTGTCAGGGGTGACCGGGATGTGATGGAAAGGAATGCCGTAGAAGGCGGCGAGGTCGGCAAGCTCGGTGTGGTTCGAGACGATCGCCGGAATCTCGATCGGCAAGGTCCCTGAACGCTGCTGGAAGAGCAGGTCGTTGAGGCAGTGCGCGGCCTTCGACGCAAGAATCAGCGTCCGGGCGGGCGCGCCGTCGTCGTGCAGCGCCCAGGCCATGCCAAACGCTGTGGCAACCGGAGCCAAGTGAGCCTCCAAAGCCGTCCGCGGAGCTGCTGTGCTCATGGCTACCCGCATGAAGAAGGTCCCGGTGTCGGGGCTTCCGTACTGCTGTGATTCGGTGATGTTGCAGCCTGAACTCACCAGCGCTCCGGCAACCGCATGCACAATGCCGGGTTGGTCAGCGCAGGAGAGCGTCAGGATAAAGGAGGTCTGGGTGGTAGCGGAGTCAGTCACAAATCAAGCGTACTTCGAATGATCGGCCTGCCGGGATACACTCGGAAGTGCCGCGACTGGCGTCAGGTGGGTCACCATCAGGAAGCGGCATGCATCGTTATCTTCGGGCAATTTCTGGAAGACTCTTTCAGGAAGGCTCCGACGACGACGGCGCGCAGTGCCGACCACGGATCGCACGCCTGGGACGTCTGGTCAAGAATTTGCTTGATGATGCTTCAGTGTGGCCGGATATCGGAGCTGCCCGGAAGACTCAGCGAGTAACCTGACCTGTAGAAACGTATCCCACCCAGGAGTTTACTGTGACAACTTCGCACCTGCCCGCCACCGGATCCGCCACCTCGGCGGTCACCAACGCGCCCCTCTCCGAGATCGACCCGGAGATCGCAGCAGTCCTGACCAACGAACTTGCCCGCCAGCGCGACACCCTCGAGATGATCGCCTCCGAGAACTTCGCCCCCCGCGCGGTCCTTCAGGCGCAGGGGTCGGTCCTGACCAATAAATACGCCGAAGGTTATCCCGGCCGCCGGTACTACGGCGGTTGTGAGCACGTCGATGTTGCGGAGACCCTCGCCATCGAGCGGGTCAAGGCCCTGTTCGGCGCCGAGTTCGCCAACGTCCAGCCGCACTCCGGCGCGCAGGCCAACGCCGCGGCGCTCGCTGCGATGATCAAGCCCGGCGACAAGATCATGGGCCTGTCCCTCGCCCATGGCGGACACCTGACCCACGGCATGAAGCTCAATTTCTCCGGCAAACTCTACGAAGTTGCTGCCTACGGTGTGGAGGAAGATACCCACCGCCTGGACATGGACAAGGTCCGTGCGCAGGCGATCGCCGAGAAGCCGCAGGTCATCATTGCGGGCTGGTCCGCGTACCCGCGGCAGCTCGACTTCGCCGCGTTCCGGTCCATTGCCGACGAGGTGGGTGCACTCCTCTGGACCGATATGGCCCACTTCGCTGGCCTCGTCGCTGCCGGCCTGCACCCCAACCCGGTGCCGTACTCCGACGTCGTCACCTCCACTGTGCACAAGACCCTCGCCGGACCCCGCTCGGGCGTCATTCTGGCGAAGCAGGAGTGGGCGAAGAAGCTCAACTCTGCGGTCTTCCCGGGCCAGCAGGGCGGGCCGTTGATGCACGTCATCGCGGCGAAGGCGACGGCGTTCAAGATCGCCGGTTCCCCTGAATTCAAGGAACGCCAGGCGCGGGTCCTTGAAGGCGCCCGCATCATTGCCGACCGGTTGACCGCCACCGATGTGAGCGAGCACGGCGTTTCGGTGCTGACCGGCGGCACCGACGTCCACCTTGTCCTGGTGGATCTGCGCGCTTCGCAGCTTGACGGCCAGCAGGCCGAGGACCTTCTGCATTCAATCGGCATCACCGTCAACCGCAACGCGGTTCCGTTTGACCCACGCCCACCGATGGTCACCTCCGGTCTGCGCATCGGCACCCCGGCGCTGGCCACCCGAGGCTTCGGTGCGGAAGAGTTCACCGAGGTCGCGGACATCATCGCGACGGCGCTGAAGCCTGGCGCGGCTGCGGATGTACTGCGCGCCCGCGTGCTGGCCCTTACCGCCGACTTCCCGCTCTACCCCGAACACGAGCAGTGGTAGAAGACCTCCCGGAGGGCGCGCTGGACTCTGCTGCGGCCGCCTCGACTGACTACGACATCCCCACCAGCGAGTGCTGCTTCACCGGCTGCTGCGACCGCGGCAAAGCATTCGTCCTTGAGCAACTGGAAGCAGGCCACATCAGATGAGCCCTACCGCACAGATCCTCGACGGTAAGAAAACCGCCGCGGCCATCCGGTCCGAGCTGACCGACCGCATCGCCACGCTTAAGGAGCGCGGTATCACCCCCGGTCTCGGCACCGTGTTGGTGGGGGACGATCCCGGGAGTCACTCCTACGTCGCCGGAAAGCACCGCGACTGCGAACAGGTCGGCATCACCTCGGTCCGCCGGGATCTGCCCGCCGACATCTCGCAGGCGGACCTGGAACAGGTCATCGATGAACTGAACGACGACGACGCCACCACCGGTTACATCGTCCAGTTGCCCCTGCCCAAACATCTCGATACCAACGCCATCCTCGAACGAATGGCGCCGGGGAAGGACGCCGACGGGCTGCACCCGGTCAACCTTGGCAAGCTGGTGCTGAACGTGGGCGCTCCGCTGGATTCGCCGCTGCCCTGCACCCCGCACGGCATCGTCGAACTACTCAGCCGGCACGGCATCAGCCTGAACGGGAAGAACGTTCTGGTGGTGGGTCGCGGGGTCACCGTCGGCAGGCCCCTCGGCCTGCTGCTCACCCGCCGCGACATCAACGCCACGGTCACCCTGGCCCACACCGGGACCGTTGACCTGCCCCACCTGCTGCGGCAGGCCGACGTCGTGGTCGCTGCGGCGGGCTTCCCCGGCATGATCAAGGCGGTGGACCTGAGGCCCGAGGCGATCGTGCTCGACGTTGGCGTCACCCGCGTGGAAGACCCCGAGACCGGCAAGGCGAAGCTCACGGGCGACGTCGAACCAGCGGCCGCCTCGACGGTTGCCTGGCTCTCACCCAACCCCGGCGGCGTGGGCCCGATGACCCGCGCCATGCTGCTGGCCAACGTGGTGGAAGCCGCCGAGCGGCAGGCCGGGATCGCCGTCGCACACTGAAACCAGGTACGCACGGCGCGGACCAGGTCGGGTGGAACCTCGGACGAGTTCGGTCTGGTAGGAGCCCTTCACGGTCGCGGCCTGCAGCAGCTTTCCCGAAGCGTGGTGATAACCCCCGACGCCCTTTTCGTAGCCCGTTCCTGATGTCAGGCTGTGAGGGCGGTGCTGTGGATGATTCGATCAAGGGTGGCGCCCCAACCATCTCGTGTGCCGCCATCGATGAGGTTCCGAACCTCTTCAGTTGGCAGGTGGTCGGGAAAGTTCACCGTGAACTCGAGTCGGGTGCCTTCCTGGGCATCCGTGAGGTTGACGCTCACGACGGGCGCCGCCCGCTGCTGGTCTCCCTCGAGGTCCGGCCACCCGCCGACGGCTCCCCACCGAAAAACCAGTCGTACGTCGGGAACGATTTCGAGATACTCCCCGCCGGTTGGGTAGTGAAGTTCCTCATTTACGACCATCTGTTGCCTCCATGCACCGCCCACCCGCAGATCGACCTCTATCGGGGACGATGGAGTGGGCATGGCTGGGTTATAGAACCAGGCGAGATGTTCCGAATCGGTCCAGGCTTTGAACACCAGGTGGCGGGGTGCTTGCAGATTGCGGGTCAGGGTAAAGCTTCGTTCTGTTTGTGTGTGGTGCACCATCGGTCTTCCCTCAACTCGGATTCCAGGGCGGGAGCACTCCTAGGAGGCGACGACAAGATCTTGATGCCCGTCGAGGAGTTCACGCACGATGTCCAGGTGCCCGGCATGGACGGAGGTCTCCGTGAGTACCCGATAGATGATCTCGCGCCCATCATGCATGGGTGGGCCTCCGTAGACATCTGCTGGGGGCACCCATCGCGGCGGGTCATTGAGGTCGACGCCAGCGAGGATTGTGTCGCTTTGAACGATCTCCCGCCGATAGGTGGTGATCGCCTCCATCCCCGTCATCGGCTCCGATGCCCATCCGTTATGGAGGTTTTGGATGGCTCTCCGGTCGCCGCCAAGGACGGCCGAAATCCAGAACATCTCATCATCGAATGCCAGATGATTCAGTAGCTGCCTCACGGACCAACCGGAAGGCACCATCACCCGGTGAAGTGCATCCTCTGGTAGCCCCTCGACAGCACGGAGCACATGCTCGCGGCCTGCCGTTAGCTGTGCGAGCAGTTGCGCGTCGCTCACAACCCGGGTTCATAACCGACGAGCCAGTGGAGTCCGTAGCGGTCAACGACCTGGCCGTCGGAGGCACCCCACGGCTTCGGGGTTAGCGGGTCGATGACCGAGCCGCCATCAGCGAGCTTATCGAACCACTCATGCAGCACTGCCGGCTCGGCGGTACCCAACAACGAAAGCATCATCCCCTCGAACCGGACCGTCTTCCCGCCAGCCCCGGCATCCGATCCGGCCAGAGCAACGACACCGCTCAGAACTCCGTGCGCGATAGCGTTTCCTGGCCCATCGCTACGACCGAAGTCTTCGTAGGTATGCAAGGCGAGTTCTCCACCGAAAACGTGCCCGTAGAAGCTCAGGGCTTCACGAGCGGTACCAGGGAAACTGACGTAGATCTGGGGCGCCGTCATGGGCATCCCCGACATACGTCGAATGGGCGGGTGCGGGAGGAGTTCATGGTCTGATTCCTGACTGTCATCGGGTAGGGACACAGGTACGTCGGCGCCAATACGCACATTTCGCCATCCTAGGCGAGGCTGATCGAGCTGAGTAGTAGGAGTTTCGATTTTTTCCTCCGCTGTGGGCGGTGGTGCGATTGCGACCCAGAATAAAGATTCTGGTTGGCTTTTCCCAATGGGACAAATCCCCTAGGCTGAGCAGGTGCCCAACTCAGTGACCCGCGATTACGTCATTTCCGCCCGACATCTCACCAAGCATTACGGTGACTTCGCCGCGGTCGATGACATTTCCTTCGATGTGCCGGCCGGTGAATCCTTCGGCCTGCTGGGACCCAACGGTGCCGGTAAATCCACCACCATGCGGATGATCGGCGGGGTGTCGCAGCGTACCTCGGGGTCACTGACCATCATGGGGCTCGACCCTGAACAGCATGGTCCCCAGGTGCGCGCCCATCTGGGGGTGGTGCCACAGCAGGACAACCTCGACGAGGAACTCCGGGTCCGCGACAACCTGATCGTCTACGGGAGGTACTTCGGCCTGCCCCTGAGCTACCTCAAGCCCAAGGCGGACGAGCTGCTCGAATTCGCCCAGCTCACCGACAAGGCGAAAGCCAAGGTTGACTCGCTCTCCGGCGGTATGAAGCGCCGGCTCACCATCGCCCGTTCGCTGATCAACGAACCAAAGATCCTGCTGCTCGATGAGCCGACCACCGGCCTTGACCCGCAGGCGCGCCACATCCTCTGGGACCGGCTGTTCCGCCTGAAGGAATCAGGGGTCACCCTGATCCTGACCACCCATTACATGGACGAGGCGGAGCAGCTCTGCGACCGGCTCGTGGTCGTGGACAAGGGCAAGATCATGGCGGAGGGCTCGCCAGCGAAGCTGATCCGCGAGCATTCCACCCGCGAGGTGCTCGAGCTGCGGTTCGGTTCCGAGCGCAACACCACCGTCGCCGCCGAACTCCAGGGCATCGGCGACCGGCTGGAATCCTTGCCCGACCGCGTCCTCATCTACACGCACGACGGCGAAGCCGCCCTCGAGCAGGTCACCGCTCGCGGCCTGCACCCCATCACTTCCCTGGTCCGGCGGTCCTCGCTGGAGGACGTGTTCCTGCGCCTGACCGGGAGGAGTCTCGTTGACTAACCCGCCCAGCCCTGGCGCCGGCGTCGAGCCCGCCGCAACGCAGAAGGGCCCCACCAGCAAGACGGCGATCCAGCCGCCGACGACGACGCTACGCGCCCACTCACCGCAGGTCGCGGCCGACCGCGCCAAACGGTTCGGTTCCTGGTACTACGCCGAGCACGCCCTGCGGGTCATGAATGGGTACCGCTGGACCCTCCTCGCCTACAGCGTGGGCAACCCGGTGATGTACCTGTTCGCCATGGGGGTTGGCCTGGCCACCCTGGTGGACCAGAACAGTTCCGATGCGTTCGGTGGGGTCAGCTATCTCGCATTCATCGCACCGGCCCTGCTCGCATCCGCCACCATCATGACCGCCGCCACCGAGTTCACCTACCCGGTGATGGACGGTTTCAAGTGGCGGCGGGTCTACTACGGGCCGCATGCCTCACCACTCGGCGTCCACCAGATTGTCAACGGCTACATCATCGCCATCAGCCTGCGGTTGATCCTCATGAGCGCGATCTACTTTGGGATTGTCGCCGCCTTCGGTGCCTCGCCGTCGGGGTGGGGCTGGGTGGCCGTGCCGGTGGCTGTGCTCTGCGGTCTGTCCTTCGGGTTGCCGCTGATGGCGTATTCGGCCAGTGTGCAGGAAGACAAGGGGCAGTTCGCGTTAGTGATGCGGTTCCTGGTGACGCCCATGTTCCTGTTCTCGGGCACCTTCTTCCCACTCGACACGCTGCCGATCTACCTGCAGTGGATCGGCTGGATTTCCCCGCTCTGGCATGGGACGCAACTGGGCCGGATGCTCACCTACGGCTTCCCGGTGCCGATCTGGCTGGCCGTGATTCACGTGGTGTACCTGGTGGTGCTGGCCGCCCTCGGCTGGCGTCTGGCCCGCAGGACCTACGCACGGAGGTTGGGCAAGTGACCGAGAAGCTGACCCATTCCGCAGCGCCGTCGTCGGCTGACCCGCTGACCGACGCCGACTACCGCATCACCCCGCAGACCCGACGCTTCAGCGCCCTCTACTCCCGCAACGCGAAAGCGGTAATCGCGCGCGGGCTGCGCGCCACGAAAAGCAGTAACTGGCTGATCATGGTCTCGGGCTTCTTCGAGCCGGTGCTGTACCTGATTTCGATGGGGGTGGGCCTCGGCGCACTGGTGGGGACCGTCGTCGGGCCCGGCGGCGAGGAGATCAGCTACGCGGCCTACATCGCACCGGCGCTGCTGGCCGTCTCCGCGATGAACGGCGCCGTGTACGACTCCACCTGGAACGTGTTCTTCAAGATGAATTTCGCGAAGCTCTACCAGGGCATGCTGTACACGTCGCTCGGGCCGCTGGATGTGGCGATCGGCGAGATCTTCCTGGCGCTCCTGCGCGGCGCGATGTACGCCACCGGGTTCACCGCGGTGATGGGCATGATGGGCCTGATCACCACGCCGTGGGCGCTGCTGATGGTCCCGGCGTCGGTGCTGATCGCGTTCGGGTTCGCCTCCTTCGGGATGGGGATCACCAGCTATATGAAGACGTTTCAGCAGATGGACTGGATTAACTTTGTGATGCTCCCGATGTTCCTGTTCTCGGCGACGTTCTACCCATTGAGCGTGTACCCGCAGGGCATCCAGTGGTTCATCCAGGCGTTGCCGCTGTGGCATGGCGTCGAGCTGCTGCGCCAAATCAGCGTGGGCACCTTCACCGCCGCGACGAGCATCCACATCCTCTACTACCTGGTGATGATCCTGGTCGGCATGGTGCTGACCACCAGCCGGCTGCGGAAGCTGTTCCTGAAGTAGCAGTTTGCTGCTCGAAGGGGTTCCATCCCGGAGGGAGGCTGGAACATACTGGAGCATGATTGGAAAGTGGCAAGCCACCGTTTTCGACTGTCCGGACACCGATCGGCTCGCGTCGTTCTACGAGGACCTGCTCGGCATGATCAGGGTCCAGCACGACGACGACGGGTGGATCTCCATCGGCGATGCGCCGGACCGGCCCGCGCTCGGCTTCCAACGGGTGAGCGACTACACGCCGCCCCGCTGGCCCAGCCAGGACCTGCCGCAGCAGGTGCACCTCGATGTTCGGGTCGATGACCTGGACATTGCCGAGGCGAAAGTCCTGGCCTTGGGCGCCGTGAGCATGAACTCAGGCTCCAAAGCCCACCGGGTCTTCCTCGACCCGGCCGGGCACCCGTTCTGCCTCGTCAGCTGGTAACCAGGCCACCGAACTGGCTTACGGTACGAGAGTCGCGTAGACCACGTAGTTGTCGTCAAACTCGCCGGTCTCCGGGTTGTAGCCGTCGCAGGTGATCAGGCGCAGCTCGGCGGCGTCAGTATTTCCGTAGACCTCAAGGGTGGGGAAGCCGTCTTTCTGGTACTGCTCGCCGCGGTCGACGGCGAACACGGCAGTGCTCCCATCCTCGCGGACCACGTTGATCTCGTCGCCGGCCTGCAGGGCGCGCAGGTCGGCGAACACGCCTGGGCCGCCACCGGTCGCATTGACATGGCCGAGCAGGACGGATGGCCCCCGTTCGCCCGAGGTGGGGGACTGGTCATACCAACTCGCTGGCGCCCCAGGTCCATCGGGCGGCACCTCAAGGGAGCCGTTATCCCGGAGCCCGAGATGCAGCAGCTCGGATTCAGCGGCGATCGTGGGAATGTTGAACGACACCGGCTTGGACGCTTCAAGGACCGCGGGCAGCTCCGGGGTGGGAACCGCACTGGGGGCCTCTGACGCAGCAGAGGTAGGTGCCGGGCTGGAAGGCGTGGCGGTCGAAGGCGCAGCCGAGGACGACGCCGAAGGGCTCGGCGCGGCAGGCCCCGTGCCTTCAGGGGGTGTGTCGGCACCGCAGGCGGTAAGAATCAAAAGGGCGGTCGCCGCCGAGGCCACAAAGCCTCGACGACGACCGTTTTTAGCGCTGATCATGAAATCAGACTATTCCTTATGCGTTGTCTGCAGCGTTGCGGCGAACAACGTAGGTGCCACCAACGGCAGCAGCCAGAACGAGGCCACCTCCGAGGGCGAGCATGCCCATGTTGTTGGTTGACGTGGACTGTGCAACACCGGTGTCGGCGCCGCCCTCAGGCATTTCACCCATCTGTGAAGCGGTCACAACACCACAGAGTGCTGGTGAGGTGGCGCCCAGTGGAAGTGAAGGCTCGAGGTCCGAGGGAGCGTTGAAGGCCTCTTCGGAGCTTGACGTTGCTGGGTCCAGGCCGTGGATGACGACGACGGCGGTGCCGGCTTCGATGGCGTCGAGGGTCTCGGCGTTCATCTCGAAGGTGCGCTCGATGGAGTAGTTTCCACCCTGGCCGGCGAGCTCAAGGTTCAGGCCGGCAGCTGGGCTGGTGTCGCCGCTGGTGCCCAAAGTGGTCTGGATGCCACCGTAGGCGGCTGCGCCTTCGGTGGTGGAGAGGATGCCGTCACCATCGGCGTCATCGGCCATGGTGGGGCAGGTGCCCTGGGCGCCACCGTGGATGTGCTGTACGTGTGGGTACGGCGCATCCATGAAGGTTTCGCCGAGACCGGAGACCTGAAGGTTTACGGTGGCAGTCTTGTCATCGATGTCCATCGCGAACGTAGCGGTACCGGTGGTGCCGCTGAGCTGCTGGAAGTCGACGGTGTATGAGCCGTTGGCGTGGTCGGCCATTGCTGGCGCACCGGCCATGGCAACCATGCCGAGGGCGAGGGTGGGGACTGCGAGAAGACGCAAGTTCTTATTCATGTGATTTTTCCTCCATAGAGCGAGTGTTAGCGCGCAATGATCAGCACACATACTAATACTTCGGAGTGGTGCCGATCACGGATGGGTGGGGAATAAAATAAACTTTCGAGCCTGAGCGTTCGCCAACGGTGGAAGGTCATTCCTTCCCTGCCCCCATTTGCGAGAATGGGGGTATGAAGCCTCTTGGGAACCAGAAACCGTTCGAGTCCGGCACCCCAGCGGGAGCGGGTCGAGGCCTGAGCCTGCGCATGGGCACCATCGGGATGAGCATTATGTTGATCGTCTTCCTGGTGGCTGTGGTCTTTGCCGCCAACCAGAACGACGTCGTCGGATGGCTGGTTGCCATCATCTCGCTGGGCTGGCTCCTGGTCTTCAGCTTCGTGGTCTTCAGCCTCAGGACGGCAGCCCGCAATGCGGCGGCGCGGATCAACGAGGCCCAGCAGCAGTTCAACCGTGCCAACGGCATCCAGGATTCCACCAGCACCGGGGTGGTCGATGAGGCCACTTTGGCCCGCGACATGAAACTGGACCACAGCTTCAAAATTGTTCAGGTTCAGGTGCGGGTAATCCGGGACCATCTGGCCGCGGGGAAGTCCAGCGACGAGGAGACGGTGGGGCGGGCGCTCGAGACCATCGAGATCACGTCGCACAACGCCCGGTCGATGATGAAGAAGAACGATGACGGACCGGTGGAGGGCACCGTTGTCGACTGACAATGGCAACCAACGCCGCCTCTTTTTCGCCCTCATTCGTCAGAGCGCTCGGGTAGGGTGGAGCGGGTGAGTTCCACTGCAGCAACGACAGCTTTCACCGACGGGTTGTCCCGAGCCAACGGGTCACTCCTGCGCGTCGCCACGGTCAACGTCAACGGTATCCGTGCGGCCTACAAACGAGGCATGGCCGACTGGCTCGCGGAACGAGAGATCGACATCCTCTGCCTCCAGGAGGTCCGTGCACCCGACGACGTCCTCAGAGGGCTCCTTGGGGAATCGTGGCACATCCTGCATGCCGAAGCCGAGGCCAAGGGCCGCGCCGGAGTCGCGATCGCCTCGCGAATCGCACCGACCGCAACCCGCACCCATATCGGCGACGACTACTTCGCCACCGCCGGTCGGTGGGTCGAAGCAGATTTTGATCTTGGGGGAGTAACCCTCACCGTCGTCAGCGCGTATGTGCACTCGGGTGAAGTCGACAGCCCCAAGCAGGACGACAAGTACCGATTCCTCGACGTGATTTCGGAGCGGCTGCCGGAACTGCGCCGCACCCGGGACCACACCCTGCTGGTGGGTGACCTCAATGTGGGGCACACCCAACTCGATATCCGCAACTGGAAAGGCAACGTGAAGAAGGCGGGTTTCCTGCCCGAGGAACGCGCCTACTTTGACCGGTTCTTTGATGACGAGTTCGGCTTCGTTGATGTGCACCGCCGCCTTGCGGGCGACGTCGATGGCCCCTACACCTGGTGGTCCTGGCGCGGTCAGGCGTTCGACAACGACACCGGTTGGCGGATTGACTACCACCTCGCCACCGAGGGCCTCGCTGCCGCTGCAGCAGACGCCGTCGTCGACCGTGCACCCTCGTATGACACGCGCTTCTCAGACCACGCTCCGCTGGTAGTCGATTACCGGCTCTAACTTTCAGGATTCATTAACCATGACGACTACCACCAACGGTGCACGGCAGCGGGTGCTCTCCGGCATGCAGCCTTCGGGCGAGTCCCTCCACCTGG
Source organism: Arthrobacter sp. CAL618 (assembly GCF_000468215.1). Lineage (NCBI taxonomy): Bacteria > Bacillati > Actinomycetota > Actinomycetes > Micrococcales > Micrococcaceae > Arthrobacter > Arthrobacter sp. CAL618. The sequence continues at coordinate 18,890 of NZ_ASZW01000200.1, forward strand.
GCAACTACCTCGGGGCGCTGGTGCACTGGGTGCGGATGCAGGACGAGTATGAGGCAATCTACTTCATTCCCGACCTGCACGCGATCACTGTTCCGCAGGAACCGGGCGAGCTTGCAGAACGCACCCGCCGCACCGCCGCGCAGTACATTGCCGGCGGCGTCGACGTTGATAAGTGCACCTTGTTTGTGCAGTCACACGTGCCGGAACACGCTCAGCTCGGGTGGGTGCTGAACTGCATCACCGGGTTTGGCGAGGCGTCACGGATGACCCAGTTCAAGGACAAGTCACAGAAACAGGGCGCCGATGCGGCGAGCGTGGGGCTGTTCACCTACCCCATCCTTCAGGCCGCCGACATCCTCCTGTATCAGCCGGAGGGCGTGCCGGTAGGGGAGGACCAGAGGCAGCACGTCGAACTCAGTCGCGACCTGGCGCAACGGTTCAACTCCCGGTTCGGCGAAGCGTTCGTGGTGCCGAAGCCCTTCATCCAGAAGGAATCGGCAAAAATCTACGACCTGCAGAACCCCACGGCGAAAATGTCCAAGTCGGCCAGCTCGGCGACGGGACTGATCAACCTGATGGATGACCCGAAGGTGACGGCCAAGCGGATCAAGTCGGCGGTCACTGATACCGATACCGAGATCCGCTTCGATAAGGAAGCCAAGCCGGGCATCTCGAACCTTCTCACCATTTACTCGATGCTCACCGGCAAGACCATTGACGACGTCGTCGGGGACTTCCAGGGGCGGATGTACGGGCACCTGAAAACCGAGTTGGCGGACATCGTGGTGACCCACCTTGAGCCGATCCGCCTCCGCACCGAGGAACTGCTTGCCGATCCAGCCGAACTGGACAGGCTCCTGGCCCGCGGTGCCGAGAAGGCACGCACCATCGCGTCAGCCACCCTCGCCGACGTGTATTCGAAGGTCGGCTTCCTCCCACCGCTGGGCGGTGCGCGCTAACCGCATGGACCAGCCGATCAGCTCCACCACTACCAGCCACCAGCAGGCACCGGCCGAGGGGATGGCCGTGCCACCGGCAGCCGGCGCCTCGCAGAGTTGCGTCGGTGTGGTCATCGCGGTACCTGAGCCGCTGGCGGCGGAGCTCGGACGCTGGCGCGCATCCTTTGGTGATCCGATGGCTGATCTCATTCCGGCCCACATCACCCTCGTGACAACCACCCCGGCAACGGACTGGGACGCAACCATCGAGCACGTCCGTGAGGTTGCCCGCGGACAGCACGCCTTCACCGTGACGTTGAAAAGTACGGGAACGTTCAGGCCCGTCTCCCCAGTGGTGTTCCTCAACCTGGAGGATGGCTTCGAGGATTGCGTGGACCTGCACACCAAACTCCAGCGAGGGCCACTGGAGCGGTCGCTGGAGTTCCCTTTCCACCCGCATGTGACGGTCGCCCACGATGTCAGTGTGGCGAGCATGGACGGCGCGGAGGCCCGGTTGAAGGGGTTCGAGGCTTCCTTCATGGTCCGTACTATGGGGTTGTATGAGCACGATTCGTGCGGTATCTGGCGACTGAGGGAAGAGCTAAGCTTTGGCCAAGATCAAAACCAGGGCGATCACCCCGGCTGAGACCGACTTCTACAACGAGCCTCGTCCGGCCGAGCTAACCCACCTCAAACTGAAGGTGATTGACGCCCNNCAAGGTGAAACGGCGGGGCACAACGGGTTTGCCACTGATAATGGCGACCATCAACTACCTCCTGGCGCGGATCTTCGTCCTCCGGCCAGTGCGGGTGTTCCATCTGTACGCGGTCCGGCGTGGTCCGCTCATGGCAGCGGGTATTGCGTACAGGCTGTTCTTCTCCATGGCATCACTGTTACTCGCTGGTTTCTCGATTCTCGGTCTGGTGGTCTCCGGCAATGCACCGTTGCAGAACCTGATTGTCGAAACGGTGAATTCAGCGGCACCGGGCATCCTCAAAATGGAGGAGGACGGTCCCGGTCTGGCCACCCCCGAACAGCTTTTCAATGCAGGGGATGGCTTGACCCTCACCCTGATCGTCTCCACGATCATCACGGCAATCACCGCCTTGGGCTGGATTGCCGGTGTCAGACAGGCGATGAGAGGCATCTTCGCCCTCCCCCCAATCCCTAGACACCCCATCCTGATCCGGGTCCAGGATCTGGGGACGCTGCTCGTGTTGGGGGTAGCGATGATCCTCACCACCGTGGTTGGCCTGGTTGCCAACACCCTTCTGGACGTGGTGTTCGACTGGCTGGGGTTCGGCGACACCGGGCGGCCTTTCACGCAGCTCGCCGGGGTAGCCATCATGCTGGTCCTGGACTTCGCCGTGGCCGTGATCCTGTTCCGCCGTGCCTCGGGAATCAATCAGACACGGCGCCTGCTCATCCAGTCGTCGCTGGTCACCGCGGTTGGAAGCACTGTGCTGCGGACGTTCAGCACCCTGCTCCTCGGCAGCGTGGGTGGAGGCAACCCACTGTTGGCGCCCTTCACCGTCGTCGTCGGATTGTTTGTCTGGTTCTTCCTGCTCAGCCAAGTCTACCTGCTTGCTGCGGCGTGGGGCGCCATTGGTGCGGCCGACGCCGAAGCGGGGCTCGCGCCACGGCATGGCCGGTCGCTAAAGCAGCGCAGCCGCGTCGCAGGACGGCGGAAAGACTAGCGAGCCTGCGACGGGGGAACAGCCCCCGTTAACCAGAAACG
>NZ_ASZW01000201.1:0-2510 GCF_000468215.1 Arthrobacter sp. CAL618
GGTTCTATGGTCGCCCCCACAGGTCGCCTCGAGGGGCGCCTTCGTGCGGGCGGCGTGTTTCAGCCCGCCGAGGCCGAGGACCGCACGGTCGCGGCGACGGGTTCCTTGGCCGGGAACGACGGCGGGTTCACGCCGGCCATCTCTTCCATCACCCGGACCACCTGGCAGCTGTAGCCGAACTCGTTGTCGTACCAGACGTAGAGCACCAGGTTGGTGCCGTTCGCGATGGTCGCCAGTCCATCGACAATCCCGGCCCGGCGGGAGCCGACAAAGTCGGTGGAGACGACGTCGGGCGAGTCGATGTAGTCGACCTGTTTGCGCAAATCGGAGTGCAGCGACGTTTCGCGCAGGTAGGTGTTGACCTCGTCCTTACTGGTCCCGTCGGCCAGGGTCAGGTTGAGGATTGCGATCGAGACATCGGGGGTCGGCACACGGATGGAGCTGCCGGTCAGTTTGCCCTCGAGCTCGGGGAGCGCCTTAGCGACGGCCTTCGCCGCACCGGTCTCGGTGATGACCATGTTCAGCGCCGCTGAACGGCCACGCCGGTCACCCTGGTGGAAGTTGTCGATCAGGTTCTGGTCATTGGTGAACGAGTGCACCGTCTCCACATGCCCGTGCACCACACCGAACCGGTCATTGATGGCCTTCAACACGGGGGTGATGGCGTTGGTGGTGCAGGATGCGGCGGTGACGATCTGGTCCGTGGGCAGAATGGTGTTGTGGTTGATGCCATGCACAATGTTCTTCAGCGCACCCTTGCCCGGCGCCGTCAGGAGCACCCGGGCAATGCCCTTGCTCTGCAGGTGCTTGGACAGCCCTTCCTCGTCGCGCCAGCGTCCGGTGTTGTCGACCAGCAGGGCGTCCTTGATGCCGTAGGCGGTGTAGTCGACGGTGGACGGGTCGTTCGAGTAGATCACCTGGATGTGCACGCCGTTGGCGGTAATCGTGTTGGCTTCTTCGTCGATCCGGATGGTGCCCTCAAAGCTGCCGTGCACCGAGTCGCGGCGGAGCAGGCTGGCCCGCTTCATCAGGTCGTTGTCGGCGCCCTTACGGACCACAATGGCGCGCAACCGCAGCCCGTGGCCACCGCCGGCCTTCTCGATCAGGAGCCGTGCCACCAGGCGGCCGATGCGCCCGAAACCATAGAGTACGACGTCGGTGCTGGTGCGTTCGTCGGCCCCGCGCTTGTCGACGACGTCGGCCAGCTCCGCGCGGAGGAAGTCCTCCAGGGAGGCGCCACCGCCGTCGGCCTTGAACTTCTGGGTCAGCCGGGCAATATCGATGGCCGCGGCGCCCAGATCAAGGTCCACCAGGGTGCGCAGGAGCGGCGCAGTTTCCTCGAGGAACAACTCTTCCTTGCTGATCCGGCGGGCAAACCGGTGGGCTTTGAGGATGTTCATGGCCGATTTATTGATGAGGCTGCGGCCGTGGATGCTGATCACCACGTTGTTTTCGCGGTACAGCCGCCCGATGACGGGGATCATTCCCTCCGCAAGAGCCTCTCGGCTCATCCATGTGTCAAGGCATTCCGATGGGTCGCGGTGCACTGTCAATCCCTTCCTGCCGCTGGGTTCTCCAGCGTTGTGTGCGGCCCGCCGCGGACCTGGTCGAATAGGTCTGGCGCGGCTGGCTCATGCGCGCGTCCGCCCGGACGACGGCGTCGGGGGCGGGGATGGTGCGCGGGTGATAGGTCAAGAATATCGTCCCGACGCCGATTGGCGGTAAATGGTCACGGCGACGCAACGCAGCCGAAACAGCCAGCGCGCATGCTGGAGCCATGAAGCGACCCCTGTCCCATGCGGCGACGGCCGATCTGATCTGTGATTCGTGCGGCCAACTCCCCGAGCCGGGAAAGACCAGGGTGACGCTGGCTAATGTGGCGGTGATGCTGCCCATCGAACTGCTGGTGCATGCGGCGGTGATCAGCACGGACCTGCCGTACCTGGCGAAGGTTCTGGTGCTCGCATTCACGGCCACGGCACTGGTGATCTGGGTCGCCGATCCCGCGGCCGCCAGGTTGCTGCGTTCGTTCCTGCATGCCCCGGCGATCCGGCGGCGACGTCGACTCGACGCTGCCGCCGCATTGTGGCGGGCCCGGGTCCTGGTGTGGGACGAACCGGGTGCGTTGGAGCGGATCACCCGGCGGCTCGCTCGGCTCGACATCAATATCCTCAGCATTCACGTGCACCCGGCAGAGTCCGGCACCCTCGACGAGTTTGTCCTGTCAGCTCCCGGCGGTCTCCGGGAAGACGACATTGTGGAAGCCTTGCTCGACGGCGGTGGGCGGGTGCCCAGCATCTGGCCGACGACGGCGTTGGCCCTCGCCGATGGTCAAACCAAGGCGTTGACACTCGCCGCCCGGTTGACGCGCGATCCCGGGGAACTGCGGCATGTGGTGGCCGAGCTGTTGTCGGCCGAGGTGGTGCATCCCTGGGAGGTGGCGCCGTCGTCGTCCGCTGACCAAACGATCCTGAAGATTCCCACCGCCTGGCACGGGCCGCTGGTGTTCC
>NZ_ASZW01000202.1:0-1635 GCF_000468215.1 Arthrobacter sp. CAL618
CCGTCTCGCGGAGATAGCCGAAAGCGTGGAACGCCAGCCAGCAGTGCAGGCCTAGTCCGGGGCGCCCCGCCGACACATAGTCCGCTGCGGCGGCTGGTGCGCGATACTGACTCAATGAATCAGACCAACTCGGTAACCCTGCGCTTCCTCGCTGCACCCACCGACCTCGGACACAGTGGTTCCGTCGACGCCGGGACGGTGCTGGAATGGGTGGATAAGGCAGCCTACGCTGCCGCCGTCGGGTGGGCGAAAAGTTACTGTGTCACCGCGTACGTCGGCAATATCCACTTCGCTGATCCGGTGAATGTGGGCGACATGGTGGAGGTCGAGGCGACCATTGTGTACACCGGGCGGTCGTCGCTGCACATCCAGACCGTGGTGTCCTCCGGTGACGTCAAAGGCGGCGACGCGTCAATGCGCAGCCAATGCCTGGTGATTTTCGTAGCGGTCGGACCGGATGGCAAGCCTGTTCCAGTACCACCGTACGAACCGTCAACCCCCGAAGAGGTCAGCCGCCGGGACGCGGCGAAGGCCCGGATCGCTGTGCGCGAGGAAATTGTCGAGGCGATGCGCGGACAGGTTTACACCGACGAAGGGACCGCCGAAAAAGTTACCCTGCGGTTCCTCGCGGCGCCGACCGACGTGAACTGGGGTGGCAAAGTGCACGGCGGCACGGTGATGGATTGGATCGATGAGGCCGCCTACGTCTGTTCGGCCCGGTACTGCGGCCAGGACACCGTGGCGGTGTTCTCCGGTGGGGTGCGGTTCTATCGGCCGCTGCTGATCGGGGACGTGGTGGAGGTGGAAGCCCGCCTGGTCTATACGGGCAACAAGGGAATGCACATCGCCGTCCACGTCAGGTCCGGAAAACCGACCGACGAGGAGATGAATCTGACCACCTACTGCCTCACCGTGATGGTGGCCAGGGATGCGAACGGCACAGCTGTGGCCGTCCCGGGGTGGATACCCCGGTCCGAAGAGGACCGCCGACTTGAGGCGCATGCGCGGGAGCTGCTGGAAATCCGGGGGCGCGCGCCGGGGAACCGGCTGCCCAACCACCTGACCCGTTAGGGGCAGGGCTTCCAGGTCTTCCCACCGGGGGCGTAACACCGGGGACCGGTATAACCCGGGAAGGGCTCCTGCGCTGGCGGTGGAGGCTGCACGACCGGAGGGGCGGGCTGCGGAGCCGGCGGAACGTAGGGCGCGGGAAGGTTTCGGACGCGCTCCCGTTCGGCTTCGGCGAGCCTTTCAGCTTCCAAAGCGGCAGCCTCGGCTGCCAGACGATCAGCTTCGGCCCGCTCGGCCGCCTCTTTTCGTTCCTGCTCAGCCACTGCTGCAGCTGCTGCCCGTTCTTTCTGCTCCGCCGCCACACGGGCTGCCTCCGCCTTCTTCGCTGCAGCGTCTGCCTTGGCCTCTGCTTCCTCAGACCTAAGCGTCTCGGCCTCGGCTTCAATTGAGGCAAGCCTCGATTCCCCGGAATCGATCGTTGCCGACAGCCCGGACAGGAGAGAAACTCCGGCGGCCGTCGAATGCGCGAGCCAGCGAACTGATTGTTCACCCGCTTTCAGAGCGCTATGCAGGGCCTTGGCTGCGACCAGGGCCGCAGCCAGGCTCCCGACCGTCGCCGCGGCTGCC
>NZ_ASZW01000203.1:0-3897 GCF_000468215.1 Arthrobacter sp. CAL618
CGGCCGCCGCAGCCTGCTCAATTTCGGCCGGGACAGTGCACTCCGCCGCAGGATCATAAAGACCCGTTTCGTTGGCGGTGGCCTCAGCCTGAGCGTCCCGAACGACGTCGAAATACTTGCTGTTCGGTTCGAAGAGGACTGCTATGCCCAGCCCCTGACGGGCAATCTCCGCATTGACCAATGTGCCGTCCTCCAGGGCGACGGCCGCTAGCACACGGTCATATTGGTCGGTCCTTTCGACGTCGAAGTCCAGGCCCACCGTGGTGCCAGGTGGCAACATGCGCTCCAGGAAGGCCGTCGCTTCAGGGCCGAGACACTCAATCGCCTTATCTGGGTGCTTTGTCTCAGGGGTGTCTACGTTGAGGAGCCGGACCCTCTGGTCCTCACCTTCGAAGTTGATGACCAATGTGTCACCGTCGATGACCCGGACCACCTCGCCGGTTTGGGCGTCTGCGCTCGCGGTACCGCACCCCGCCACCCCTGCAACGACAGACACCGCCAGGATGACTGCTGTTGAATAACGACGACGCTTCCGAGCGAAAAATCCCGACGACGGGCTGGTTTCCTGCATTGATTCCCCAAATTACTAAGACCGTTACCACCTATGACCAACCGATCATACGGTCACCCGGCGACGAATTCGGCGGACAGGGAAGGACGCAGCCGCGGATTGGGCGCCCGATCTGTTGGTCCATCGCCAAGCTCTAACGCAGGAAACGAATCGGCCGATAGTCATACCCGACATCGACGCCACAGACAGGACCCAGTAATGCCGCACGACCAAGTACCGGGGTCAGTCCAACCCGCAGTGAAACCCATGCTTCCACCCCCGGATGCACCTCCAGGGGTGTCGAAGTCCGGGCCCAACCGATCGCCGGCACCGGACCGGAAACCGCTTGTCTTCGGTCTCACTGGATTGGTGATTGGCATGGCAATCGGCTCAGTCCTGTCCTACGGCGTTCTGTCGCTGCCTTCCAGTCCAAGCGCCGAACCCGCCGAGACCTTTGCTTCAAGCCCGATCGACGATGCGGTGTCAGCGTGCGGAGTCGATGGAACTGAAGGCGTGCAAGTCGGAGATGAGGGACGGAGTATCTCGATAAGTACCGAAGGCGCTGAGTCTTCGGGGGCACCCTATGCTGCGCTCGTTTGTGTCCTGGATGAACTTGAAGTTTCGGACAGCATCGTGTCTCGGATGGACAGCACCCGCGCACTCGACGGCAATCTATCTGGGGAGTGGGGCGACTTTTCGGCGTCCTGGGGTTACCACCCCGACAGCGGCATGAATGTCGTCATTGAAATAGCTGACCAACGCTAACTTGGGAGAATCACAGTCAATGTCCATCAGCGAAGCGAAGCGGACGAAGAGTCCTCTGAATCTATCTCGCCGCACCACACGGATTGCCGCGGGAGTATTGGGTGTAGGTCTCTTTGGGGGAGGGATCGCACTAGGCACGGTCCTGCCCGACCCAAAATCGAGTGACGATTACCTTTCTCTGGCGCTGCAGTCCGAAGAGTTGGAAGCTGAACGGGACTCGTTGCAGTCGCGGTATTCGGACATGAAGACCGGGTTCGAGAAGTTGTCTAGTGAAGTAGAGGGCAACGACGCAGAGTTGCAGGAAGCCTTGACGGCAGTTGAGCAGCGCGAGGCCGAAGTTGAGACCCTGCGGGGCGAGGTGGAAGTTGCAGCTGACGCGGTTAAGGCGCGGGAAGACGCTGTGTCCGGCGCGGAGGAAGAAAAGGCGGCAAACACGATTGCGGAAGGTACGTGGACGGTCGGCGTTGACGTGGAGCCGGGTGCCTATCGAACAACCGAGAACGTTGGCTCGAAGTGCTACTGGGGTATTTACACCTCGGGGACCAACGGCGATGACATTCAGGCAAATGATATTCCTGGAGGCGGGAGACCGACTGTAACCCTGTCGGAGGGGCAAGATTTCGAAACGGCGCGGTGTGGGTCGTGGGAACGGCAATAGCGGCGGTCACTCCTGGAATCCTCTTCGGGTGGTGAAGCGCGGCCTTTTGTCCTGATTCCTATGCCATCATCAGGTGATGGCGTTTCCTATCCCATTCCCGCAAGAGCTCCGCAGCGAATATCTCTTGCTCCGATGCCTGACAGAAGAAGACTGGCAGTTGGAATACGACTTGAGCCGGGTTTCAGATGTTCCCCAGTGGACCTACTATCCGCTGAATCTCGAGGAACAAGCTGCCCGCAGCCGGATAGTCCGAACCCAGGAACGTCACAGGAGTCAGCTTGCTGCCCGGTATGCGATAGTAATCGATGGCTCGGCGGTGGGGACGGTTGGGATGGGATGGTGCGATGGCGGCGAACCGGAAGTCTTCTATGCCCTGAAACCCGTCGCCCGAGGCTGTGGGACAGCGACCGAATCTGTTCAACTCGTGGCAACTTGGCTTTTCGACAATGGCTTTCCAACGGTGGCTTTGGAAACTGTCTCAGGCAACACCGCAAGTGAAAGAGTCGCCGAGCGTGCGGGATTTCGGCAGACGGCCTCTTACCGGGGATCTCAGGGAGGAGTCTCAGCGCAGGTCAACCGATGGCTTCGGCACAAGGGGGCCACGTGCGGCCTTTAGCGACCGACCGTTTGCTGCTCCGAATGTGGGAGCCAACCGACGCTGAATTTGTTTACGACCTTTACTCCCGTTGGGAGGTCCAACGCTTTATCGGGTTGGTTCCACGGGTAATGGAGGGCCGATCCGAGGCTGACAGGCTGATCGAGAAATGCCGGGGCTTCCACCATCCTGTCCAGGGGTTTTGGGCGGTGGAGCGAGTAAAGGATTCCCAATTGGTTGGGACCATCCTGTTGAAGGGGATTCCTGCATCGGGTGAGGCGCCGCTCCAACTATCAGGTGACACGGAAATTGGGTGGCATTTCCATCCGGATTATTGGGGGAAGGGATACGCAACCGAAGCAGCGTCAGCTGTGCTGGCACATGGTTTCAGCGCAGGCCTGGACCGGGTGATCGCAATAACCTCGGCTGCGAACACAGCATCTCAAAGCGTGTGTAGGCGTATCGGGATGAAGCATCAGGGGGTAACGAAAGACTATTACAACGCAATGTGTGAGTTGTACCGGGCAGAGGCTGCCAGCTGGCTAGCCTAGGGCCGAGTCCGCATGTTCTGGCGGCCACACGACACCGAAACGCTCGAACACGATCTCTTCGCTTTCCGACCAGCGCCGACCCTGGGCTGCTGCTACCCGGGTCCAGTACCGGCGGTGTTCACGCCGCCAACTCTCCAGGCTTAGATCGTCCTCGCCTTCGTCAATGGCGAACGCGGCATCTGCACTGGCGAAATCACCGATGCGGAGTTCCAGGCTGCGAATGATGATGCGAGGAGTTCCATCTCCAGCGCAGGCAATCCAATGGGATCCGATGCGGGGCACCTGATCACCTCGAGAGATGAAATCACGAACCAGCTCCGCCGTCGCCCGCTTCCGTCCGCTGAGGACGAGGGCTAGCAGCTCATCCGCTAGTCGACGGGTGTCACCGAAGTGTTCGACAGTGTACTCGGGCGACGCTGCTACTGCCTCGGGATGAGCGGCGGAATAGTCCTGCCACATCCGAATGCCTGCATGCGTGTCGATAGGGGCAACAGATTGAGATTCCACCACCCCATGGTGTCAGAAGTCGCGCCGCTGGCCGACGAGTGTGAGGCGCCGCGTGGCTTAAGTATCCGGCCGGATGGCGGCTTGTCTGTAACACTGGGCCCATGACACAGGAACCAATGGGGTGGCAAGAAGTCCAAACTGCAGGATCGCTTATCCGGGTCAGCCTGTCTGAACCGGTCGCGGTTGTCCGCCGAAGCGGCGAACCAGACCTGATAGTCACCTGGCCCGACCTTCCGGTCTGACGGTTGATAGTCAGGAGCGTGCCGCAGCC
>NZ_ASZW01000204.1:0-14635 GCF_000468215.1 Arthrobacter sp. CAL618
GCGTCTGACACAGACCCCGCCGACCCTGCGTCTGACACAGACCCCGCCGACCCTGCGTCTGACACAGACCCCGCCGACCCTGCGTCTGACACAGACCCCGCCGCCGCTGACCCCGCCGCCGCCTCTGACGCTGAGGGCAGCGGTCGCTAAGTGCGCATCGACGTCGTCAGTATTTTCCCGGAGTACCTGGCTGCCCTCGATCTGTCGCTGATCGGGAAGGCGAGGCAGGACGGGTTGCTGGATCTTCGGGTTCACGACCTGCGCAGCTTCACCACCGACCGGCACCGTACCGTTGACGACACGCCCTATGGCGGCGGCGCCGGAATGGTGATGAAGCCCGAGCCGTGGGCATTGGCGCTGCAGTCAGTGATAGACGCGTCGCCGGCCGAGGGCCGGCCGGTGCTGATTGTGCCATCGCCTGCAGGAGCGGTCTTTACCCAGCAAATGGCCCACGAACTGGCTGAGGTACCGCACCTTGCTTTCGCCTGCGGCAGGTATGAGGGGATCGACGAACGGGTGCTCGAGTGGGCCGGTGACCAGTTCGATGTTCGGCCGGTCAGCCTCGGCGACTACGTCCTTAACGGGGGAGAAGTCGCAGTGTTGGCGATGGTGGAGGCCGTCGGTAGGTTGCTGCCCGGAGTGGTGGGTAATCCCGAGTCACTGGTTGAAGAGTCCCACTCCGACGGGCTGCTGGAATACCCGGTTTACACCAAGCCCTCCGACTGGCGCGGCCGCGGTATTCCCGAGGTGCTGCTCAGTGGCAACCACGCGCGGATCGCCCAGTTCAGGCGGGACGAACAGTTCCGGCGCACGGCACAGCGTCGGCCGGACCTGCTAGCCGGGTTGCCTGCCGGGACGCTGAGCAAGGCAGACCTGGCCGCATTGGCGCAGCTGGGGTACGTCGTCGTCGACGGGGCGCTGACCCGCCAACCGGAGATCAGCTCCAAAAGCGTTGACTGACCAACCCCATCCATATGGCATAATTGAACTTTGTGTCTACTGGGTTGTTCCCTGCCACAGGGGGAGAACTACCAACAGGCCGACACGCTGGCGGCCAACTCATGGTTTGCCGGTCCAACTAATTTTCCGGCGGACATTGCCTAGGCCTTGACCGCTGTGACTAACGTGAATGACCTGTGGCGTTCACCAGGAGCAATAACCATGCATATTCTTGACGCCGTCGACGCAGCATCACTGCGCACCGACATTCCTGCATTCCGCGCCGGTGACAACCTCAAGGTGCACGTAAACATCATTGAAGGCAAGAACACCCGTGTTCAGATCTTCCAGGGCTTCGTTGTTGGCCGCCAGGGTGATGGCCTCCGCGAAACCTTCACCGTCCGCAAGGTCAGCTTCGGTGTTGGTGTGGAGCGTACCTTCCCGGTTCACTCCCCAGTCCTCGACAAGATCGAGGTTGTCTCACGTGGCGACGTTCGCCGCGCGAAGCTCTACTACATGCGCGATCTTCGCGGCAAGGCTGCCAAGATCAAGGAAAAGCGCGAACCCAAGACTGCCAAGTAACACCAGTTCTTGAACCGCACCATGCCGGGATCAGATCATCCCCGGCATTCTGCGGGAGCACAACCAGAACGCCGGCCCTTCCGGGGCTGGCGTTTTGTGCTGTCAGCACTCCTCATCGCCGTGGTGCTCGCCTCGGTCCTCAGGGCAACGGTGGTGGACATCTACTTCATTCCCTCGGAATCGATGCAGCCGCTCCTGGAAGAAGGAGACCGGGTGCTCGTTTCCCGGCTCGACGGCGAACCGCAGCGCGGCGACGTCGTCGTCTTCGACGGTCGGGGCTCGTTCGATCCCATCAGTGGGGGTGGTCCGGGGGAGCTCCTCGGGACGGTCGGCCACTGGTTAGGGGTCTCCGGCAGCGACACCGTCTACGTGAAGCGGATCCTGGGTGTCGGCGGCGACACCGTGGCGTGTTGCAGTCCGGGCGGGCAGCTGGAAGTGAACGGGAACCCACTTGACGAGCCCTACGTTTTCCCTTCGGACGCACCCAGTGACCAACAGTTCGAGGTTGAGGTCCCACAGGGTAAATTGTGGGTAATGGGTGATCACCGCTCCGATTCGTTTGATTCACGGTCGTTGCTGGGGGCACCCGGTGGGGGACTGGTCTCGACGGAGCGGGTACTGGGCCGAGCAGTGCAGATTGTCTGGCCACCCTCGCGCTCCGGCCCCATTGAACGTTTCACCGACCACCGACCTTAGGTAGATGACCAGCAGATGGCAACAAGCGTCCCAGGCAAGTCCAACGACGACGCTGATGCCCGTTCGGATGCCCCCAGCCCCGATGTGAGCCGCTCGGCGCACCGTGACCGGAGCGGGAAGAAGCAGGCGAACGACGACGGCGCCCGCAGCCTTGGTGGCTGGCTCAAGGAAATCCTGATCATCGTCGGCATTGCCATCCTGCTGTCCTTCCTGATCAAGACCTTCCTGTTCAGGGCCTTCTTCATCCCCTCCGGATCGATGGAGAACACCCTCGAGATCGACGACCGGATCTTCGTCAACCAACTGGTTCCCGCACCCTTTGAACTGCAGCGCGGCGACGTCGTCGTCTTCCAGGACACCGAGGGCTGGCTGCCAGCACCACCGCCCGGCACCGGCCCCGGAGCCAACTGGGTCAAGGACGGCCTGATCTTCGTCGGCCTCCTCCCCGATGACACCCAGCAGCACCTGGTGAAGCGCGTCATCGGCATGGCCGGTGACCGGGTGGTGTGCTGCGACGACGACGGCCGGATCACGGTCAACGGCGAACCCCTCGAAGAGCCCTACCTCTACCCGGGGGCGAGCCCCTCGGATACCGAATTCGACGTGACTGTCCCCGAAGGCAAAATCTGGGTGATGGGTGACCATCGCAACGCCTCGGCCGACTCGCGCGCCAACGCTGACAAGCCCAACTCCGGATTCATCGACGTCGAGGACATTGAAGGTAAAGCTGCAGTAGTTGCCTGGCCCCTGAACCGGATGGGATTCCTCGGCAATTACCCGGAGGTCTTCGACTCAATTCCCGCGCCCGAAGCCGCCACAGCTCCCTGACTGCGATGAAATCTGCTGCCCCCACCCTCCGCTTTGAACGGTCATTCCTGGACTCGGGACACCGTTTGCTGGCCGGATGCGACGAGGTTGGCCGGGGTGCCCTCGCGGGTCCGGTCTCGGTGGGGCTCGTCATGATCGACCTTTCGGCGGTCAAGGGGTTGAGAGGAGTCCGGGACAGCAAGCTGCTGTCCCCAGCGGATCGGGTGAAGCTGGTCCCGAGGATCCAGAAATGGGCGTTGGCCTACGGCGTCGGGCATGCCACCGCGGCCGAGATTGACGACGTCGGGCTGATGCGTGCGCTGCAGCTGGCGGGAAACCGGGCCTGGGAGCAGGTTGTGGTCACTGCACGACCCGATGCTGTGATCCTTGACGGCAACCACGATTGGCTTTCGCCGCGTGAGCAGGCCACTCTCTTCGACGCCGGAACCGTGGGCCCCGGGGCGCTGGACGTTGACGCGGTGGAGGCGGAGATCTTCACCGGATGCGATGTCCCAGTCCACACCCGCATCAAAGCCGATCTGCAATGCCTGAGCGTTGCGGCGGCCAGCGTCCTGGCGAAAGTGGAACGCGACGCCATGATGGTCGCCTATGCCGCTGAGCATCCCCAGTATGGCTGGGAGATCAACAAGGGTTATGCGACGGCGGGCCACCGCGCCGCGATTGATGGTCTGGGTGCCACCGCTTTGCATCGCACCACCTGGCGACTAGGGACCGGGGACAGGATCAGCATGCCCCGAGTGGAAATTGGGGGATGATGGGACGATGAGTGCTGAGGATCTTGAAAACTACGAAACCGACATGGAGCTGCAGCTCTACCGTGAGTACCGCGACGTCGTCGGGCTGTTCAGCTACGTGGTGGAGACTGAACGCCGGTTCTACCTCGCCAACCACGTTGACCTGCAGGCGCGCTCGGCCGACGGCGAGATCTATTTCGACCTCACGCTTCAGGACGCGTGGGTGTGGGACGTCTACCGCACGGCACGGTTCGTCAAGAACGTCAGGGTGATCACCTTCAAGGACGTCAACGTCGAAGAACTGACCAAGTCCGACGACATCGCGCTGCCCAAGGATGGTCCACTCGGGAACTGAAGTCTCCCTGAGGTAGGCTCTGGGTAATTTCGGCACACCGCCGGATGGTATCTACAGCTTCCTGCTTCCCTCAGGGTGGGAAGCGGTCGCCGTCGAACCTCTGGACCTGCCCACCTACGGGGTGGAACCCAGCGCATCGGCCTACGTCATTTCGGATGCCTCAGGTCAGCAGATCGCCCGCTTCGACGCCGGAGTTCCAGGCGACGGCGCCGCCCTTCCAGCCCGGACCATCTGGTCCTCGACTCGGACCTGCTCCCCCAAATAGAGGCAAAGTCCAATCTCCCGGTGCACTTGGTCTTCGAATCGCTTCCCGACTATGAGAATGGTGGACGGCTGTATCAGGCGCAACTTCAAGACGCCCAGCTGAAAGCGATGCTCCTGTCATTCACAGTGAATCCTGCCTGACCATTCCTGACCCCCTTGACGGAAAGCTTCGCATTCACTAACGTACAACCACATGGTTGTGGATGAGTTGACTGACGTTGAGGTGGACCGCCTGTTCCAGGCGTTTGCTGACACCACCCGACGGGACATTCTCGTCCGAGCACTGGTCAGTGATTATTCAGTGTCCGGTTTGGCTGCCCACTACGCCATGAGTTTCGCCGCAGTGCAAAAGCATGTGGCCGTTCTTGAGCGCGCCAATCTTGTGACCAAGGAGAAGCGCGGAAGGGAGCAGATTGTGCGGGTTCATCTCGATGCGTTGAGAAGGGCGCGGCGGCTGCTCGAGGAGTACGAAGCGATCTGGCGGCAACGCGTCGACCGGATTTCCGACATCCTGGCCGAGGAAGAAGGGGCATCACCAACATGACAGTTATCAGTACACACAAGGACACCGAGGCTTTAACCCTCACGATCGTTGCCGAGTTTAGCGCCAGTGTTGAGCGGCTCTGGCAGGTCTGGGAGGATCCGCGTCAGCTCGAACGCTGGTGGGGCCCGCCGACCTACCCGGCGACGTTCGACAGCCATGATTTCGTTCCGGGCGGGAAAGCCAGTTACTACATGACCGGTCCGGAGGGGGACAAGAGCCGCGGGTGGTGGGAATTCACTGCCATCAACGCGCCCACCCATCTGGAGTTCGACGACGGTTTCGCCGATGAGAACGGGGATCCGATGGACGAAATGGGAACCACGCACGGCGTGGTCACTCTCGAAGCCATTGACAGCGGAACGCGTATGACGACCGTGTCGAGCTTCGAAAGTCTGGAGCAGCTGGAGAAGATGATCGCCATGGGCATGGAAGAAGGCATCAAGCAGGCGATGGGACAAATCGACGCCGTTCTTGAACGAACCGCGGTCTAGCTCGGGCTGTCACTCAGCGGCACCGTCCTGCACAGGGCGGGTGCCGCTGACTTTTCGCACATAGCTGGAGTAACCCGACACCTCCGGTACCGGCTGTAACAGGCTGGTACCGGAGGTGTTGTGATGAAGGCGAAGGACCGACTGGGACGCAGGGGAGAGGCGCTGGCGGCGTCGTATCTCGAAACCGCAGGGCTGGACCTGGTGGACCACAACTGGCGCTTTGGACTGGGTGAGACTGACCTGGTCGCGATCGACGGATCAACGCTGGTGGTGATCGAGATGAAGACTTGCTCGTCACTGGATTTCGGTGATCCGATGGAGGGGATTAGCGCCACCAAGCTTCACCGGCTCTATTTACTTGGTGCGAGGTGGGCGCAGGCTCATGAGCTGCGCTTTTCGGAGATCCGAGTGGATGCGGTCGCCGTGCTCGACGACGGCACCGGCGAACCCCAGATCGACTATCTCCGGGCGGTCAGCTGATGCCGCCGGGACGCACCTACGCGGTGTCGCTCGTCGGGCCGAACAGCCACATCATCTCGGTGGAACCCGACATTGTCAGGTTGCCTCTTGTGGGCTCGTGGCAAGATGCTGACCACGCCGGTGGTTTATCGGGCGGAATTGCTGCTTCCGTCCGTGACGCGAGAAGGCTCCGGAAGGAGACGGGCTTTATCGTCGGTACTTACGGTTCTCCCTGTCTTCTGGCGCTTGTTTAGCCTGCGCATCCTGTCGGTCTCGAGTGCCCAAAAAGTGGCAAACAATCCGATTTCCCACCACTCAAGTAGGATCACCTCGCGGCCCGGCGCGAAGCGCTGAGCTACAAGTACTGGAACAAAGGCACCAAAAGTCATAAGGACGGCGATGACCAGGTACCCCTGTCGCGCAGACTCACGGAGGGCGCTGAACTTGAAGAAAGGCCAGGTATTGGTAAGAACGGCCACAAATAGCGAACTTATCAAGAATATTGCCGCAAGATCATGAATCGTGAGGGGAATGCCCCACTGGGTGAGTCCATCCATGGTTACGTCACCTGCAGGGAAGTACAGCTGTTGGCTTGCTAGGGCCAGAAACCCGATCAGGACTGCCATGGTTGCAACAAGGAAAAAGCGGGTGAGCTTATGCAGCCAGTCACGGTCGACTTCAGCTCGGAAGAGCCTCTGGACGTTCCCCGCTCGCACCTCAAGCAGGAATACCACCAGGACTAGGAACAAGACACATGCAAGTGTGACGCGTAGGAAGAAGATGTACTCGTCTGCCGACGGAGCCAAACCGTCCGGTGTCTCTGATGACTTCAGTTTCTCCATTAGCACCGGAAAATCCGCCGGAACCAGAGCCACATAGACGGCATAGAAACCGGCGCCGTTGAGTGCATAGTCCTCGATCAGACCCACTCCCTGATAAGCGACAAGGCAAACCGCAATCGCGATGAGGGTTCCTACAAAAACGTCCCGGACCCAGCCCCCATAGTAGGCACTAATCGACCTTTCTAAATGGCCCTGCTCAATTGCGGTGGAGACAGTAACGACGAATAGGACCACTGGCAGCAAAACCAGGAGCCAACGAAGGTAGCTATACGTGATGAGGTGGATGTCCCTCGGGGTTTCGCTCTGAATGTTAGGAGGATTCGGCTGGGCTACGACTGGTGAAACCACGTTTTGCTGGCTGCCGTCCTGCACTGATTCGTTAGTCACGACAGGCCCCTTCTCTCGCATTCGCTTGGAAGAGCGTCCCGCCCCCAGCCTGATCTGTCAAGAAACCCCAGTGGTTTTGGTGATCGTCGAAGCCTCAATTTTTTGCGGCCATATCGGGCTCATTTTCGCTGGGCCTACCGCCCGGCGGGTCGCGCCAGATACATCGTCAACTCCACAGTCCCACTCGCCCTGCACAGGGCGGTGCTGCTGACTTTTCGCACATAGCTGGAGTAACCCGACACCTCCGGTACCGGCTGTAACAGGCTGGTACCGGAGGTGTTGTGATGAAGGCGAAGGACCGACTGGGACGCAGGGGAGAGGCGCTGGCGGCGTCGTATCTCGAAACCGCAGGGCTGGACCTGGTGGACCACAACTGGCGCTTTGGACTGGGTGAGACTGACCTGGTCGCGATCGACGGATCAACGCTGGTGGTGATCGAGATGAAGACTTGCTCGTCACTGGATTTCGGTGATCCGATGGAGGGGATTAGCGCCACCAAGCTTCACCGGCTCTATTTACCTGGTGTGAGGTGGGCGCAGGCTCATGAGCTGCGCTTTACAGGGATCCGCGTGGACGCGGTGGCCGTGCTCGACAACGGCACCGGCGAACCCCAAATCGACCATCTCCGGGCGGTCAGCTGATGCCGCTGGGACGCACCTACGCGGTGTCGCTCGTGGGTCTGAACGGCCACATCATCGAAGTGGAGGCAGACATTGGACAAACCCTCCCGGCCTTCGTGATCCTGGGTTTACCCGATGCATCGCTCAACGAAGCGCGTGACCGAATTCGGGCCGCAGCACGCAATGCTGGGCTCCCGTTGAGCCGTCGAAAGATCACCGTCAATTTGATTCCCGCCTCTCTGCACAAGCGCGGTTCAGGCTTCGACCTGGCAATCGTCATGGCGGCCCTTGCAGCTACCGGGGAGGTAAGGCGGTGCGGCAACACCGTCTTCATCGCCGAGGTGGGCCTCGACGGCAGGCTTCGGCCGATCAGCGGCGTGCTGCCCGCGGTAATGGCTGGAGTCAAGGCGGGCCACACCCGGTTTGTGGTGGCTGCCGGCAATCACGGCGAAGCGGCGCTCGTCCCGCAGGCCGAGGTCAAGGGATTTGCGAGCCTCGCCGAAGTCTTTCTGGCGTTCGGCGCAGACCCCACGAAAGTGTCCCTGCCTGACACGCCGACTGATCCCGTGCAGGCGCCCCTGCCGCCGAATCCGGGGAATCGCCAGCCAGCAATCAAAGACATGGCCGACATCGCCGGCCAGCCAGCAGCACGGTTCGCCGTCGAAATCGCCGCCGCCGGGGCCCATCACATGATGATGGTGGGTCCACCCGGGGCCGGCAAGACAATGCTGGTTGAACGAATGCCAGGGATCCTCCCCGACCTCACAGATGAGGAGGCAATGGAGGTGACAGCTATTCATTCCCTCGGTCGGGTGCTTTCCTGTCACGGGCTGCAGCGACGACCTCCGTTTGAGAGCCCGCACCACACGTCGTCAACGGCGTCGATTATCGGAGGCGGTAGCGGTATTCCGCGCCCCGGCGCCGCGTCACGGGCACACCGCGGAGTGCTCTTCCTCGACGAGGCGCCCGAGTATCAACGGGGAGTCCTTGAGGCCTTGCGAGAGCCTTTGGAAAGTGGCGAACTGGTGCTTCACCGGTCGGCAGGGACCGCGTCGTATCCCGCCAGGTTTCAACTGGTGATGGCGCTGAATCCTTGTCCCTGTGGGCTGGCCAGCGGCAAAGGCATCGACTGCGTTTGTACTGCTGAACAGCGGCGGCGATACTTCAACCGCTTGTCCCAACCCCTACTCGACCGGGTGGATCTTCAGCTGGCGGTGGCCCGGGTTTCGCTTGCGGATTACTCCGATGGTGCCCGGGCAGAGTCGTCGGCGGTTGTTGCCGCGCGGGTGGCAGCAGCTCGCGCGGCTCAACGTGAACGGTTGGCGAAGTGGGGGGCAAACACCAACGCTGAAATGCCTTCGTCGGTGCTGAACGAAGGTCTCAAACTCCCGCGGGCGGTCACAGCGCCGGTAGACAAAGCCATGAACAACGAGACACTCACCATGCGGGGACACGATCGGGTTCTGAGGGTGGCGTGGACTCTCGCCGATCTGGGCGGACAGTCCTCGCCTACCACCCACGACGTTGAGGTCGCGCTAAACCTTCGACTGCAGGAGAGTGCTTCATGACCAGTTCTACCAATCCCACGGTCGTCGCCCGGGCAGCCCTATCGCGGCTGTTTGAGCCATCAGACACCGTGGGTCTGGCTTTGACTCTGGCGGCTGGGCCAATCGATGCTCTGCGGATCGCGACCGGCCGGATTTCGGCTGGATCTACGTTGCCGCTGGAGGTCGCCGGGCTACTTGAATCACAGGGGATCAGTATCCGCCCGCAGGCGCTAATCGATGCGCTGGAACGATGGAGGCCGCGGGTCGCGGATCTGGCTCCCGAACGAGACCTTGCAACCCTCGAACGACTGGGTGGGATACTCCTGACCCCGGAAAGTGAAGACTGGCCCAACGCCATCGATGACCTGCAGCTCTCGGCACCCTCCTGTCTCTGGGTCCGCGGAAACTACTCGCGGGGCATACCTGAGCTCAACCGCATGGTGGCAGTGGTGGGGTCACGCGACAGCACAGCCTATGGAACAGCTGTGACAGGCGACCTGGCAGCCGGTCTGGTCACCCGCGGGTACACAGTGGTTTCGGGAGGAGCCTATGGAATCGATGCGCAGGCGCACCGCTCTGCTCTGGCAGCCGCCGATGATGAACGGACGCTGCCGACTATCGGGGTGACCGCGTGCGGCATTGATCGGTATTACCCTGCGGGTAATGAGCAGTTGCTGCGCGAAACAGCACGACGCGGGCTGCTGGTCGCCGAAGTGCCGCCCGGCTCCTCGCCAACCCGGTGGAGATTCCTGCAGCGCAACAGGTTGATCGCAGCCCTGTGCGCGGTGACCGTGGTGGTTGAGGCACGCTGGCGGTCGGGTGCACTGAACACCGCCCACCACGCTGCCGGGCTGGGACGGTCCGTAGGCGCCGTACCCGGGTCGGTGTTCTCAGCCAATTCTGCGGGATGCCATCGACTCCTGCGGGAGGGTAGCGCCATCTGCGTCACCGACGCCGCAGAGATCGCCGAACTGGCTGGCCCCATTGGGAGCGTCATGGTCCCTGAGCCGGACGGGGAGCATGCCGTGCACGATGGTCTCACCGTCGAGGACATCCTGCTGCTTGACGCCCTGCCTGTTCGAGCGAGCACCACCATCGACAAACTGGCCTCGGTGGCCGGATTAAGCATTCGTGACGTTCTGGCAGGACTAAGCCGGTTGGAGCTGAGCACCCTCGCAGAACGAACCGACGACGGCGGGTGGCGTCGCGGCGCCCCTCATCCCGACCACAACCGGCCCCACACCAAACCCAAGAAACAATAAGGAAGGATCACCCCGATGAAGACCCATAAGTTCATCGATACCCCGATAGGCAGACTCCTCCTGGTCGTCGAACGGGGTGCGCTCACAGCGGTCTTTCACGACCTGCATAAGCCACCACCGATCCCATCGGCCGTTGGCCTCCCGTTCGCCAGGATATTGGGCGCGAATACGATACCTGGTCTGAGCAACGGGTCCGGCGCCCCGGGTACCTCAGGCGGCTCAGCGGGCTTGGACACCCTGGGTACCTCAGGCGGCTCAGCGGGCTTGGACACCCCGGCCGGTTCAGGAGGTTCAGCGGGCTCGGACGCCCCGGCCGGTTCAGGAGCAGCGGGCTCGGACACCCCGGCCGGTTCAGGAGGTTTAGTGGGCTCCGGCGGACATACCTCTGTTGCCGGCGGGTCCGGCGTTGTGGAGGAGCGCATGAGTGCAGCCAGCCTGAAGGCGGATACCGCCACCTTCAACCGCGCGAGCGACCAGTTCCGCGCCTACTTCGCGGGAAGCCGACGCGCCTTCAGCCTCCCTGTCCACGCCAACGGCACTGACTTCCAGCAGAAGGTCTGGGCTGCGGCCCTGGCTATCCCGTACGGGGAGACTCGCAGCTATCGGGAACTTGCCGCGCAGCTCGGGAACCCTTTAATGGGTCGGGCGATCGGCGCTGCCATCCGGGTCAACCCGCTGTCGATCATCATTCCCGGGCACCGCGTGGTCAGGTCCACCGGCGGTATCACAGGATACTCGGCCGGACCGGAGGTCAAACGCTTCCTACTCGAGCTTGAGGCAGGTGATGCAATCCGTCCCGCCGCCTGAGGTCGGGCAGGGCCTGTGGTCGGGCAGGGCCTGTGGTCGGGCTGCCGCCTGTGATCTGCCCGTTGCCAGTGATCTGCCCGTTGCCTGAGGTCGGGCAGGGCCTGCGACCCGGCTTCTACCCCTGGGAACTGGTTCAACCCGCGATCTGGCGACAGAAGGCCGGTAGACCGGAGCGCCTGCTTGAGGATGGACGCCGCAGGGCCCACAGTGAATAGATGCAGCAATTGCCTGAGCCCTTCCAGAGTATCGTCGCTCGGTACCAGGGCTATCTCAGCGCCGAACGGAATCGGTCTGTTCACACCGTGCGTGCCTACCTGACTGATATCGGAGGGCTGCTCCGCTTCGCTCAGGATTCCGGTGTCACACGACTGGATGAGCTGACTCTGGCTGATCTTCGGTCCTGGCTTGGTTCGATGGATGCGCAGGGCCAGGCGCGGTCGACGATTGCCCGGCGCGCTGCCACCGTTCGCAGTTTCCTCGCATGGGCGGTGCGCGAGGAA
Source organism: Arthrobacter sp. CAL618 (assembly GCF_000468215.1). Taxonomy (NCBI): domain Bacteria; kingdom Bacillati; phylum Actinomycetota; class Actinomycetes; order Micrococcales; family Micrococcaceae; genus Arthrobacter; species Arthrobacter sp. CAL618. The sequence goes on from NZ_ASZW01000204.1 coordinate 11,858, forward strand.
CTGATCGAGGCAAACCCTGCGCTTCGACTACGCGCACCCAAACGGGAAAAAACATTGCCCGGGGTCCTATCCTCGAAACAGCTGGACGTGATCTTTGAATCCCTGCGCGCCGCATCATCCGAGGGCGACCCGATTGCCTTGAGGGACACAGCCCTCGTAGAGGTGCTTTACGGCACCGGTATCCGGGTGGGGGAGTTAGTCGGGTTGGACATTGACCACCTCGACGTAGATCGCCGGACCCTGCGCGTGGTCGGTAAAGGCAACAAGGAACGAACCGTTCCGTACGGGGTGCCTGCTGCACACGCCCTCGACGATTGGCTCCGTCGCGGCCGTCCGAAACTGGTTACCGCGGCCAGCGGCTACGCGCTGTTCCTGGGTCGACGTGGGGGCCGAATGGATCAACGCCAGGCACGGTCGACAGTCGAAAGGCTGTTCGCTGGCGTCGAAGGCACTTCGGCGACAGGACCGCACGCCTTGCGGCACAGCACTGCGACCCATCTGCTGGACGGCGGCGCAGATCTGAGGGCGGTCCAGGAAATCCTCGGACATTCGAGTCTTGCCACCACCCAGATTTATACCCACGTCTCGGTGGATCGTCTCCGTAGGAGCTATGAGCAGGCCCACCCCCGCGCCTGACGCCACACCTGGTGGATGGCAAAGACCGACGTTGGGCGAAAGACAAGTAGCCCGAATGGCAATGTGAGTAGCACCAACGTAGTTACAGTGGCGCAATTAGACTATGTAAGGCAGAATGAACCCTAGTCTGCCGTGTCGGCGGACACAGACAGATATTTTCGTTCCCGTTGCAGGTCGTTGGGGAAGACGTACCTACAGCTATGGAGGATGGAATGTCTGGTATTACGGCGCGCGGAGTGTTGTATATTCACTCAGCCCCTTCCGCGCTATGCCCACATATCGAGTGGGCCATCGGTTCTGTGATTGATCAGCGAACCGATCTAAAGTGGACCCCTCAACCTGCCTCGCCCGGCATGTTCCGTGCCGAGTTGTCTTGGGTGGGCCCGCAGGGTTCCGGTGCGCAGCTGGCATCGGCTCTTCGCGGATGGGCCCATCTTCGGTACGAGGTCACCGAGGAACAGAGCGCTGGCGCTGATGGCGGACGGTGGTCACACACACCGGAACTGGGGATCTTCCACGCCGCCACTGACGTTCACGGCAACATCATGGTGACCGAGGACCGCATCCGGTATGCCTACGAAACGGGCGCCGGCGACCCCGCTGCCGTCTACCACGAGCTTTCCCTCGCCCTCGGCGAGTCCTGGGATGAAGAACTTGAACCCTTCCGGCACGCGGCGGAAGGCGCACCGGTCAGGTGGCTTCACCAGGTCGGCTAACAAACCACCGCTGCCTTACGGACACTCCCCGTCCCCGAGCTCAACCTCTTCCAGGAACAGTCAAAGGCGCCGTCTCCTGAGGGGCGGCGCCTTTGACTTTCGCTGGGTCGCTGGGGGCGAACCCGCTGACTTACTAGACGCTGCGAACAACTATCACAGCGTTGTGTCCGCCAAAGCCGAACGAGTTGCTCAGCGCCACCAGATCACCAGCAGGAAGCGTGCGCTCGGTGGTGACGATGTCCAGCGGAATTTCAGGATCCTGGTTCTCCAGGTTGATCGTGACAGGCATCTTGCGATCATAGACAGCGAGGACCGTCATCACCGCTTCAACGGCACCTGAAGCGCCGAGCAAGTGGCCGGTCTGCGACTTGGTTGCTGACACCGCCACATTGTCGATGTGTGAACCCAGGGCTGTCTTCAGAGCCACGTATTCGGGTTTGTCACCAACGGGAGTGGATGTTGCGTGTGCGTTCACATGCGAAATATCCGATGGCTGCACCCGTGCGTCGAACATGGCGGCCTTCAACGCCCGCGTAGCGCCCAATCCGCCGGGATCGGGAGCAGTGATGTGGTAGGCATCGGCGGTGACCGATGTGCCAGCGAGTTCGCCGTAGATCCGGGCTCCGCGAGCCAGAGCATGTTCCTCAGCCTCGATGAGGAGGGCCCCAGCACCTTCACCCATGACGAATCCATCTCGCCCGGTGTCGTAGGGGCGTGACGCATGCTCGGGATCGTCGTTGCGACGCGAAAGCGCGTGCATCGACGCGAACGCGGCAATTGGCATGGGGTGGATAGCAGCTTCGGCGCCGCCACACATGACGACGTCGGCCTTCCCGGAGCGAATCAGCTCAAGCCCCTGGTGGAGTGCTTCGGTGCCCGATGCACACGCGGAGACCGGCGTGTGGGCACCCGCGCGGGCACCCAGATCCAAGCTGACGGCCGCTGCAGGCCCATTGGGCATCAGCATGGGCACCGTCATGGGCAGCACCCGACGTGGGCCCTTGGCGCGGAGGGTGTCCCACGCATCCAGCAGGGTCCACACCCCGCCGATACCGGTTGCGAAGGCTACCGCAAACCGGTCATGATCAATTTCTTCAAGCCCGGAATCCCGCCAGGCTTCGCGGGCTGCGATGACCGCGAACTGGGTGGACGGATCCATGCGCTTGGCTTCGACTCGCGAGAGGACCTCGCTGGCAGGGGTGGTGATCTGCGCCGCGAAGGTCACAGGCAGCTCGTACTCCTGGACCCAGTCGGCTTCGATGGTTCGAGCACCGGAAACACCTTTGAGGGCGTTCTGCCACATGGTGGGAACGTCGCCGCCGATGGGCGTCGTCGCGCCTAGGCCAGTGATCACTACTTTGCGTGCCATGGTTCACTCTCTAAAACGTGGGGGTGTTGCGATGGAACGTGCTGGTGGGCGTCTTCC
>NZ_ASZW01000205.1:0-2824 GCF_000468215.1 Arthrobacter sp. CAL618
ATGACTTCCCTTAGCCCTCTCTTGAAGCAAGCAACTCCTTTGGTGGTTGATCACGCCCTGGGCAGCTGGATCCATGCTACTGATGGCCAGTCCTACCTGGATTTCACGACCGGTATTGGTGTGACGAGTACGGGTCACTGCCATCCGCGGGTGGTGGAAGCTGCCCGTGAGCAGGTGGGCAAAATTATTCATGCGCAGTACACCACAGTGATGCATAAGCCGTTGCTGGAGTTGACCGAGAAGCTCGGTGAGGTGTTGCCTGAGGGCCTGGATTCGGTGTTTTACGCCAATTCGGGTTCGGAGGCGGTGGAGGCTGCGGTCCGTCTGGCTAGGATGGCCACGGGCCGGCCGAACATTGTGGTGTTCCAGGGCGGCTTCCACGGCCGGACGGTCGCTGCGGCGTCGTTGACCACTGCCGGGACGAAGTTCTCTGCCGGGTTCTCTCCGTTAATGTCCGGTGTGCACATGTCCGCGTTCCCGTATGCGTACCGGTACGGGTGGGACGAGGCTGCCACGGTGGCGTTCGCGTTGAAGGAACTCGATTACCTGCTGCAGACCCGCACCGCACCGAACGACACGGCGGCGTTCCTGATCGAACCGGCCCTGGGTGACGGCGGGNNNCCCCGCCGGCGTTCCTGGAAGGCCTGCGTGAACGCGCGGACCGGCACGGCATCCAGCTGATCTTTGACGAGGTCCAGGCCGGGGTGGGCAGGATGGGCAAGTTCTGGGGACACCAGTACTCCACCGCGACCCCGGACATCCTGATCACCGCCAAGGGCATCGCTTCGGGTTTTCCGATCTCCGCGATCGCCGCCTCGACCGAGACGATGTCCAAGGGCTGGCCCGGTTCCCAAGGCGGGACCTACGGCGGCAATGCCGTCTCCGCCGCCGCCGGCGTCGCGACCCTGGACGTCGTCCGGGATGAAGGGCTCGTGGAGAACTCCCGGATCCGCGGCGAGCAGCTCCAGTCCGGCCTGAAAGACATCCAGAACCGCTTCCCGGTCATCGGTGACGTGCGCGGCAAAGGCCTGATGCAGGGCATCGAGTTCACCGCCGAAGACGGCACCCCCGACGCAGCCACCGCCGCAGCAGTCCAGCAGGCCACAACCACCCAGGGCCTACTCACCCTCACCTGCGGACCCGCAGGCAACGTTGTCCGCCTCATCCCCGCCCTCGTCGTCACCGCCAACGAAATCACCACCGGCCTCGAACGCTTCGAAAACGCCGTCGGCGCCGTCACCGGAGCCGTGCCCGCCACGACTGGGGCCTGAACAAGAAAGCCTTAAAGATGACCAACACACAGCCCCTGCACGACAGCGACCCCGGAACGCCCAGCGCGCCGGGGTCGGAACCCACTACCTCGGAGGGCAAACGCACCCTCCACCGTTCCATCCTCGGCTCCGCCTTGGGCAACGCCGTGGAATGGTTCGATTACGGCGTCTACGGCTATCTCACCATTTACATGGCCAGGAACTTTTTCGGGTCGGTAGAGGGCGACGGCGGACTCGGCGTCACCCTGACCCTCGCTACCCTGGCGCTGTCCTTCCTCGTGCGTCCGCTGGGCGGCATCATCCTCGGGCCGTTGGGGGACAAAGTGGGCCGCCAGAAGGTGATGGTCCTCACCGTCCTGCTGATGACCGTGGCCACCGGTTCCATCGGCCTGCTGCCAACGCTGGAGACGGCGGGACTCGCTGCTCCGTTGCTGCTGCTCGCCTGCAGGCTGGTGCAGGGCTTTTCCGCGGGCGGTGAATACGGGGGCGCCGCCGTCTATATGGCAGAATCCGCTCCCGACCGCCGTCGTGGTTTCCTGGGCTCCTTCCTGGAGTTCGGCACCACAGTGGGGTTCATCCTTGCCGCCATCGTCTGCACCTCACTCATCACCATTGTGGGTGACCAGGGCATGGAGGACGGCTGGTGGCGCCTGCCGTTCCTGCTGACCATTCCGCTGGGCCTGACGGCGCTGTGGATCCGAACCAGGCTGGTGGAAGCACCGGTGTTCTCCGAAGCATCGCAGCACAAGGAAACGATGCGGTCGCCGCTGCGGCACGTCTTCAAGCACCACTGGCGGCAGCTGCTGGTCTTGGCTGGATTCGTGGTGCTGCTGAACGTGGCGTTTTACCTGATCCTGGGCTACATGCCCACTTACCTGAGCGGCCAGTTGGGGCACAGCACAGCCCAGGGGAACTGGATGCTGGTGGCCATCATGGCCCTGATGCTGGTGGCCATTCCCCCGGTCGGCGCGCTGTCCGACAGGGTGGGCCGCAAGCCGTTGCTGCTGGTGGCCGCGTCCGGGTTCGCGCTGTTGTCCGTGCCGTTGGTCATGCTGCTGGGCCTGCCAAACCTGGTCCTGCAGTTTCTCGGTCTGGCCGTGCTGGGTCTCCTGCTGGTGATTTTGGTGGCATCGGTGTCCTCGACGCTCCCGGCGCTCTTCCCCACGGCGGTGCGCTACACGGGTTTCGCCATCGCGTATAACTTCTCTACCGCGTTCTTCGCCGGACCATCGCAAACCGTTGCGAACCAGCTGATCGAAACCACCGGAAACCAGCTGGTTCCCGGGTGGTACATGGCGGTTGCCGGTGTCATCGGCCTCGTGAGCATCCTGTGCATGCGGGAGACGTCGCAGGCCACGCTCCGCGGCGAGGTTCTGCCCGGCATGCCTGAGTCCGTGGGCCTGCCCAAGGTCCGCTTTGTTGAGCTAAATCGAAAGGACGCCGAGGCCCGCCGGGCCCAGTTCTAAACCCGCATCAGCGACACCACTACCCCCAGCTCCCGACCGACTGCCTCCTCAAGCGAACACAACGGATCACTACCCCCTAGCGCCGGC
>NZ_ASZW01000206.1:0-8263 GCF_000468215.1 Arthrobacter sp. CAL618
GCTTGGGGTAGGTGCCGACAGTCGTCGTAGGTGCACATAAGGGGCTCATCGTAATTGAGGGTGTAGCCGTGGTCTGAAGCCGCCGGATTCTAGGAGTGACCGGGCGATGTAGTGGGTGAGGTTCCGGAATCCGAGGGCGGAGCCGCGAAGGTGTTCGAGGCGTCCGTTGATGGCCTCGGTCGGGCCGTTGCTGGTGCCGGGGCAGTCGAAGAAGGCGAGCACGTCAGCGGCACGCTGCTTCAGGGTCCGGCCGAGCTTGCGGATCTCCGTCAAGGTGGCGGGCGCGCCGGCCGCGACGGAGTCGATGAGGGCTTGCATCATCTTCTTGCCGCGGGCCTTATTTGGTTCCCGGTACGCGGCGACGATCCGTTGATAGATGCCCCACGTTGCTTCGACCTCGACGTGCTCCTCGACCGCGAACACTGTGGTGAGTCGGGCTTGCTGCTTCTCAGTGAGCAGGTCAGCGCCGGTATGCAGTGTCCGCCGGGCCCGGTAGAGCGGGTCACCGGCACGACCCCGATCCCCTGTTGTGGCCTGTTGAACCCGTTGCCGGCACCGGTCCAGCCCGTCGCCGGCGAGCCGGATGACGTGGAACGGGTCCATGACCGGGACCGCGTCCGGGAGTTTCCTCGGACGCGGCGGTCTTGACGCCGGTGAACCCATCCATGGCGACTACCTCGACCTTGTCCCGCCAGGCCTGCGGCCGGTCGGTCAGCTAGGCCTTGAAGGCCTGCTGGAGCGGCCTTCGACCGCCGCCGGGCCATCAGAGCCCGCGGACACTTCCCCAAAGAGACCGCGGCGCTGTAGCGCCTCTACCTTGCGACCAGGTCTCTTGACCCCACCGGCGGCGGCAGAGCACGCTGGGTGATCAGGTGGAAACCGGCGCTGAACGCATTCGCTTTTCCCCTTCGCAGGCCGGTTCGAGAAAACCACTCATTGATGAAAACGCCGGACCCCACATGTGAAGTCTCGGGACATCACAGACCACGATCGGCTACACCACTACCAGGGACTTGACCGTTGGATGGTTGGGGATCACCCAATCATCGGACATCTACGGTGGGAGAGCTGCAGGTTTAAACCCGGGTTGAGGTCTTTTGGCAAGGATTGGCCAAGCGACATCGCAGCCCCGGACCTCCCACACCAAGAGGTCAGCCTCTGGCCCCGTGTCGCCATGCGGCGATCACTCGGTGCCTAGATTGAATCGCTAACGCGGCGAAGGCGTCCCGCAAGAGAATCTTTGAGCGACGCAGCCTCCCGGTCTTGCGCGGATAGTTCCGGTCCTGTTGCGAGGATTGATGCATGCGGAAAGAATCTGAAATGCGGGATCGTCTTCTTCAGTCTTTTCGATGGCTGGGGGATAGAACCGATCCAGACTTTAGGGCTGATGTCACTGGATGGTGGCGTAGTCCAGAAACGCTTTCGTCGCTCGGACCGGGTCTCACGGCGCTTTTCCCTGGCTCGACACCGACGGTCGTCATGGGTACCGAGTCTCATGGGAGCTTACTTGGGGTTCTAACGGCGCAGCATTTAGGTATTGGGTTCGCGGAAGTTCGCAAGGATCCTGGGCGAGCGTCCGACAGCGATGCTTGGTGGGAGACGTCGACTGGACCTGATTACCTCAACCGAAGCTTGCGACTCGGGCTGCGCCGCTCATTGTTGAAGGCGGGGGACAGGGTCCTCTTCGTGGATGACTGGATTGCCACCGGCGCTCAGGCCGAGGCATGCCATTCGCTCGTCGAGATGAGTGGTGCGGCCTGGATCGGCGCTGCGGTGGTCGTCGACGGCCTTGAGAGAACCTCTTTACGACGGAAGCTTCAGGTTAGATCGATGCTCAACGTTCGAGAGCTCTAATCCGTTGGAACAGACACTGTCCGGTGAGGGGTCCTCCACGCGACACCAAGCCCTGACCAACAGCAATACCGCTGTCATGAAGAGTCTAAGACTGTGGCGGGGATGGCCCGCACAAGATGTCGGGCAGATGGCTGCCTGGGCGGAGAAGCGTCCTCGAATGTCCAAATTAGTCTGTCTAATCCACGCGGGGAAGGTCGTGTTGGTCCTTCGCTCTCCGTATCTACCTCGAATTACTAGTCAAATTCGATCTATCGACGTTGCACGCATCAGTCATGTGCGCTTTAGTCGTTTTTTCGATGAGATATTTGAGAAAGGAGGCCCGTCCATCATGACTCTCACCGCTTCAGAGCTTGCGCATCGTTGTATCGGTCTGGGCGTCACCCGAGCCTTCGTCGCATATCGGGACCGCCTGTCTTCTCGGGCTGTTCAAACCTTCGGGACAGGAAATACGTCTTCGGCGAGGGCGGCGGAGCCGAGCAGGTGTGGCAACAACAGGGCACGAAAAGGGGGTGTGCACATTGTGCACACCTTGGGGGTCGGACTGGGGCGGATCTGTGCCGGACTGGGCCGGTTTGGGGAGGTTTTCGGGGGAGGCCAGTGTTTGCAAGGGGTGAAAGCCGGTTCAAGTCCCACTTCGGGCACACGTTTCCCCTTGTCAGAGGCTGTTTTGCTCTCTGACTGTGCACAAACCGGCTCAGATGGTGAACAGGGTGTTCCTGTTTCGGTGGGTGGTTGCAATCTTCCCGTGACGGCTCGTCTCCTTTCTCTTCTGTAGCCCTTGGTGGGCTTTCTTACTAGTTCATGGTGGAGTGGTGGTGAAGGTACATGACTTCGGAGAAAGTTTATTGATGTGGCCTTATCGTCGTAGCGCAGCCTCGGGTGTTTTGCCCTGAGTGGTTTGTACGGGGCTGGCGGGATGCGGACAGCTCTTCAGCATGGCCACTATGGCTGAGAGCGGCTCTGTAGCGGTTGAGCCCCCGCATTCGCCAAGACCTCGGTACTTAACCGCTGTTGCGGCATACCAGTTCCGTGATTCCGGGGTCAATCCCGGAATCTGACCGAAGTGGTAGAGCGCAATCCAATTCTGACTCCGCGAGTCGGGCCCGATGGTCGCCCGGGGCTTAAGACCCTGTTGATGGGCGTGTGCCGGGTCTACTGTGGGAGAGGTCGGACCAATACGTATGGGGCGCGTTAAGGACCGGTGAGTGTCAGCTTTGGGGGTCTGGTACGGATCGTCTTCATTGGGGGGTGAAGGCGGCTTCAGATTCCGCCCTTGTCTAGAGGTGATGAACCAAGACGTAATCCAGGGGTCGACTGTAATTGATCAAGAGAATCCGGCCCATGCCGCGTCGTACAAATCAAGACAATACGTTCTCCACCCAAAAATGTTCAGGGACCCGCGACTCCGCTGATTCCTGTAGACGTATCAGGTCTTATCGGCATAATGGGCTACGTGCTTCCGAACGGTGGCTACATTAGGTAGGGGGACGAGACTAGCTTCGTCTTTAGGGGTAACATTTTCGGATGCCTTCTCCTAAAGCTGCACTGAGCCGATCACGCCAAACTGCGGTTGCCGTCGCATACCGCACCGAGACTGGAATCCGGGACCGACTGGCCCGTCGGGCGACCCGCCAAGGCTGGACCCCGGCCATCATTCCGTACTCGGGCTACTCGAGTGCCGATCATGCCCGGGTGCTGGGACGTGTGGTTCTCGCACCAGCATCGGTTGATCCTGCTGCACGCCGCGGCATCTCGGGGTGGCGGCGCCTCCTCACCCTAGAAAGTCCCGGAACTGAAGTATCGATTGAACTCGGCGGTGTCACCACAGTGGTAACCAGCGACGAGGCTGGCATCATCGACGCGCAGCTGAAGTTAGATGGCTCTCTCGAGGCTGGGACGGCCACCGCGCTTCTCACATCGGCGGGCCGTGACCCGGTCCCAGCTGATGTCCACGTCGTGAGCCCGGAGCCATCCCGAGGAGTGGTCTGCGACATTGATGACACCGCATGGGTGACCGGCATTTCCCATCCAGCCCGAGCGGCCTGGAGAACCTTGCGCGGCTCCAGCTCGACCCGGCAGATGGTTCCCGGCATGGCCCGTCTACTTGAAACCGCCGTCGAAGATCAGAACGAGCCAGGAGTGGTCTACTTGAGTAACGGGCCGTGGAATTTCGTGGGCCCCGTGACGCGCTTCTTGGCCAGGAACGACTTTCCCGCCGGTGCGATCCTGATGACCGATTGGGGGATTACCCCCCACCGGTGGTTCCGGGACGGCCAGAAACATAAATCATCATCCCTCGCCCGCCTCTTGGAAGACTTCCCCCACATCACATGGGTTCTGGTCGGTGACGACGGCGAACACGACCCAAAACTGTACCGCGACCTAGCCAAAGCGCACCCCGACCGCATTGCCGCTATAGCGTTGCGCCAAGTCCGACCAGCTGGACCATCCGAACCGGATGGAAGGGCAGAGACCGTGAACGGAGTACCCGTTCTCCATGGAGCTGACGGGGACGTCCTACTGCCCCTTCTACGCGAAGCACTAGGTGACCACCCGCTCAGTGACTGACTACGGGCCGAACGCTATCTCAAGTTTGGTTGTACTTGTCGCAACGCTGCGAAAATAGAGAATATTTCACTGGAGACGGGAGGGGACTTGCCCCGGATTGTGGTCCATTCCCTGGCTTTGGGGATGTCACCAGCCCGTGGTCCAGTGCGCAGGACAAATTATTTGGGCCCCGAGGGTCTACTGCGAACTATTGATCCGATGAGCTTCGCGATCTCACTGGGTATCCGGCCCCGGCTGCGGGCATTGCAACCGAGTTGGATCCGGAGGATATTGCCCTTGCTGACCTCGGACGGATGACGCCGACTCTGGCGCGATCCTGGTCATCGAAGTGCTGCGCCTACAGTCACTGCCTTGGATGAGGAGTGCTGCTGGAATAGGGGACTTGCGGTTGTTTAGGTTAGCGCTGGAAACGGAAGTCGCCCGCTCTTATCCCTGAAAAAATCCCTGATCCGGTCGAAGGATCCAGAGAAGGCGCCGCGATGGACAATCAAGGGGAACGCGTTCTTCTGGGGCCGTTCTCGATCGCTGGCTACTCCAAGATTTCCTCAAGGTTCGCCTATCATCCTGTCTCTAGGTTGATACTGATCGAAAATCATAGGGTCCGCGTCATCGAGTTATTTGGGGGCCAATAATGTCAGAAATGTCGCTGATGGAGGATGATGTTACTCATCAGACTGAAAAGTCTTTGCGGCTTCTGGCCCTTATTGCGAAATACCGAGATTTAGACTGTGACGCGGCGGCCCAGCTTCACTCTGTGTCCTCGCTGATACCTCCGCTTCTCCAAAATAATGGTGATGGAGTATTAGGTTGCGTGGTTCTCTCCACCTGCAACCGCTTCGAGATCTATTGCGAGACCGGATCAACAGGAAACGTTGAATCCGTGTGCTCTGACATTCTGGCAGCTGTCAGTCATTGTTCCGGACTAGACGAGGTCAGCTTGGACTGTTTGTTTGAGCGTGTGTGGGGGACGGCGGTAACGGAGCATTTATTCGGTGTGGGAACCGGGCTGCACTCGATCGTTGCCGGTGAGCGCGAAATTGCCGGACAGATTCGTCGCGCTCTTTCCACGGCGCAGCATGCAGGTACGGCCAGCGGGCTTTTAGTGCGTCTGTTCGAGGCAACGGCGAAAACAGCTAAAGAGGTCGGTGCGCGCACCACACTGAGCAGTTCCAGCAAGTCAATTGCGGTTGTCGCGCTCGAGCTAGCCTCCCATGGGCCAGGTTTCCCTCCCCTGACCGGCGCGTCCGTTGTTTTGTTTGGCACAGGTGCCTACGCCAGTTACGTCCTGAATATGCTTCGGAGCAAGGGGTGTTCGGATGTGTCGGTGTTCTCACGTTCGGGTAGGGCAGAGGCGTTTGTCGAGGGCAGAGGAGCAACCGCCCTTCCCAAAAATGCACTGGCTTCAGCCGTTGCGACGTCTGATCTTCTTATCGGATGTAGCGGTATCGGAACCCGTTTCGGCGTTCCGGAACTTACATGTGGTGAGCGTCCCGTGCGCCGTTCACTTACCATCGTTGATCTGGTCCCTAGCCGTGACTTTGAGGTTGTAGCCGAGGACCAGCCGGACATAACACTCATCGACCTGGAGTCAGTCCGCCAAGCTGCTCCGAAGGCCGATGCTGAGGCGCTGTTTCGTGCACGTGAACTCGTTCAGCGGGCAGCACAACAATTCCAGGACCGGGAGCGAAGCAAAACTGCGGACCAAGCCATCATCGTTCTCCGCCAACACATTCAAACTCTTCTCGACACCGAAATGGACTTAGTAACGCGCCAGCATAGTTGCGCTACTGCCGAAGAGATCAATGCCGCGCTGCGGCGAATCGTCAGGCAGTTCCTTCACGTGCCAACCGTTCGAGCGAGGGAACTGGCTTTGGCTGGCCGCCAGGACGATTACACGAAGGCGCTGGAAGTCCTCTTCGGAATCCACATCGCAGACCGGAACCCATAGTTCAGATACGGCGACAATACCTCCTTCCCTCGTCCTATGGCTTTGCCAGAGTACGGTTCTTCCACTTAGTGGTAGCGCCCCCGTTGGCACTTTTTGCTTATGCCCAGTGGCTGCATGTTCCCGCACTCCTCACCCAGCAGCCACTGGACCGGTCCGCTAACCCGGGGTTTTCATGAGGGTGGGGCCCGTCGGGTGTGTTAAAGCGACGAAAGGTGCTTCTGGGCTGGGAAAATAGTGTTGTTGACGCACTGTTCCACCGGCTGAAAGAAGCACCTTTCTGATGTCTAAGATTACCGGAGTTTTCCCGTCTCTTCCTGTCGCCACGACGGAGCAGTCGCTGGTCTCCCACGCGGGGCTGAACGTGGTGACATCTCTGATCGACGCGCTCGGTTTCCGGGGCTTGTGCGAGGACCGGTTAGGCCAGTTCGTTCCCGCCGGGGCCCGGCATCGGCCCGGCACGATCCTGGGATCCTTGGCGGTCATGCTCGCCGGCGGCGGGGAACACGTCTCGGATCTGGATATCCTACGCTCTGGTGCCGGCGTCTTCGGGAACGTGGCCTCGAACGCGACCGTCTCACGGTTCTTCGACCGGGTTGCGGCTGGTCCGGACGTCTTCGGCTACGGCTTCGCCACGTTGACTCGCCAGCTGCGTTCACGGGCATGGGACGCTGCCGGGGACCGGAACCCGGCACTGCGGGCGACCGTCCTGGAGCCCCTGATCCTGGACCTTGATGCCACGCTCGTGGCCTCCCACAGCGACAAGGAACAGGCCGTGGGCACCTATAAGGGCGGGTATGGTTTCGCCCCTTTCATCGCCAGCGTCGATTACGGTACGGGCAACGGGACCGGGGAGATCCTGGCCGCGTTGATGCGTCCAGGCAACGCCGGAGCCAACAGTGCCCAAGACCACATCGAGGTGTTCACCCAGGCCATCGGACAGCTCCCCGACAGTTTCTACGACGGCCACGGTGAGCTCATCGGGGACAAGGTGCTGGTGCGCACCGACAGCGCCGGGGCGTCACGGAAGTTCCTGCATCACCTGGCGTCGTTAGGTGTCCAGTTCACGGTGTCCTACCCGGTGCCGGTCACCAAGGCCCACATGGTCGCCTGGATCAACGACAAAGCGCATTGGCAGCCGGCCCTGGACCAGAACGGTAAGGAACGCACCGATGCGTGGGTCATCAACGCCACCGAGATTTTCGGGCTCACCGATTACCCGGTCGGGACGAACCTGTTCCTACGCGCCGAGCCCCTTCACCCCGGGGCGCAGGCAACGCTGCTCGATGTTGACGGACACAGAATCACGGCCTTTCTGACGAACTCGCCGCGCTGGCACGGGCCCACCCTTGATGCCCGGCACCGGGCCCGGGGACGGTGTGAGAACCGGATCAAAACGCTGAAGAACACTGGGCTCGGGAAACTGCCGTTCTATGATTTCCACGCCAATCAGGCCTGGGCTGACATTGCCGCCCTGGCCATGAATCTAGTGTCCTGGCTGCAACTGGCCATCCTGCCGGCCGGGCATACAGCCCGCGGCTGGGACATCAAACGGTGGCGGTACCGGCTCTTCGCGACCGCCGGAAAACTCATCACTAGGGCCCGGCGGACCCAGCTGCTGATCCCCGGCAACGCGCCGGAAACCGGCACGATCACCACCCTCCTGACCGCCATTACCGAGCTCAAGCACAGCCTCCGACAACCGAGCCCGCGCCTGGCCTGAAAGCCGGACGGCCAGCCCTGCAACCACCGAAACACCCGATCGGAGACGTGGAACCCGACGCCCAGCCAGCGACCACAGGCCCCGCCAACACGCCCAAAACAAGAAAATCCCACCGGACGCGAACTAGCCCATGACCTGGCCGCGAACCCGGCCATCATGAAAAATCCGGGCTA
>NZ_ASZW01000207.1:0-1612 GCF_000468215.1 Arthrobacter sp. CAL618
CGTTGACAACATCATTGAGATTCCTTCGGATCATACGTACCTGCTCCACAGCGTCAACCGGCTCCGCCGGCTACGCGCATACCAATCCTGTCCGGCGCTCCTACGTCGCTTATTTCCTCCCAGAATTGATCCACCCTTGCCCCTACGGCGTTGAGCACTGCTCCGTCAGGCACAGCTACGCAAGCTCCGCCAGCAGGCAAAACCAACGGGGGAGAGGAACCCACACTGCTGGTCACCACAGGTTCCCCACCCACCCTGCGAACTAGGAGCACACCGCTATGTCTGTTCTCGAAATGATCGACCCCACCACCTTGACCATCGACGCCAACGTTCGCGCCGATGTGCAGCTAGACAAGGCATTCCTGGCCTCCATCAAAGAACACGGAGTAATCCAGCCAGTCGTCGCGCACCGCACCGACAGCGGGGGAGTGCACGTCCTGTACGGACAGAGGCGCACCCTCGCCGCCGTAGAAGCGAAGCTCGACCTGATGCCCGTCTACGTGGTCGAAAGCCTCACAGAGGCCGACAGATTAGCTAAGCAGGTCGTGGAAAACGACCAGCGCCAAGGACTCACCGACAACGACCGCGCCGAAGCGTTCCACCAGCTTTCCCTACTCGGAGTCTCAGCCACCCAGATCGCGAAAAAGACTGGCGCAAAAAAGGCCACCGTGGACGCGGCACTGAAAGTCCGGGCCGACGACACCGCCAGCGCAGCACTCGCCCAAGGCATGACACTGGACATGGCCGCAGTGATCGAGGAATTCAGTGGTGACGCAGAAGCAATCACCAAACTCGAAACCACCGCCGCGCACAACCCGCAGAGCTTTGACCACACCGCCCAACGGCTCCGCGACGACCGCACCCGCGCCGCCCTCATGGCCGAAGCAGCGGCCACCGTCACCGCCCAAGGACTCAAAATCGTTGACGAGGATCTGAACTACTACGACTACAAAGGCCCCATGGCGAATATCCGCGACCTGCGCACCATCGAAGGTGTTCCACTCACCGACGACGAGGCAGATGCCGCGCACATCGGATTCAGCTACAACGGGGAAGTACGCATCACCTTGGTCAATACCGACTGGAAAGCAGCAGGGTTCACCAAACCCGGGGCCACCCGGACAGGGCCAATGACAGAGGACGAGAAAGCAGAACGCCGCCGCGTGATCGAAAACAATAGAGCATGGGACGCCGCCGAAACGGTCCGCGTGGACTTCCTCAAAAACCTGCTCAAAGGCAAAACAGCCCCGAAGAACGCCCTGCGGTTTATCGCCCAGTCAATGGGAAACCACTCCTACACCGTTGCTGACGGCCTTTCCAAGCACACCGGATTCGCTGCCGAACTGCTCGGAGGCAAAGACGGTTACGGCGAGCTGGCGAAGATCACCGCCAAGCCCACCGGACGCCACGAAACCAACACCCTCGCCGTCATCCTCGCAGGATTCGAAAAGAGCCTCACCCGCCAGTCATGGCGCAACCCCACCAGCACTGCCAAGCACTACCTGACCCAGCTCACCACATGGGGCTACACCCTCAGCGAGGTAGAAACCATCATCACCAACCACGGAAACACAGAAACACAGGAATCCGTGAAGGCAGAAAACAGTGGAGT
>NZ_ASZW01000208.1:0-2052 GCF_000468215.1 Arthrobacter sp. CAL618
GCCGCGAACGCCGGAGCCCGAGCCCGGGTCCCAGCCGGACCAGGTGCCGGCGAGCGCGTCGAGGTCCGCCCCGGTCAGGTGGTTTACGTGGTCCACGCTGGCGGCACCGAACTCGACGGCGAGTTGCACTCCCTCGCCGTGGCCCAGCTGGTTTCCGTGGACGCGAAGTCCCAGGCCGCTGTCCCGGCAGGTGCGAAGGATTTCCCGGGATTGTTCGGCGGTGAAGGCGCCCCGTTCGCAGAACACGTCGGCCCAGGTCACAAAGGGGCGGACGGCGTCGAGCATCGGCCCGCAGACCAGGCGGACATAGTCCTCCGGATCGACCCCGGCCGGGACCAGATGCGCACCCAGGTATGTCACCTCGTCGACGACGCCGGCTGCGATGCGGGCGCTGCGGGCTTCGTGGCCGACGTCGAGCCCGTACCCGGTCTTGGTCTCCAGGTAAGTGGTGCCGCCCGCATTTGCTTCGGCGACCCGACCGAGCAGGAGCCGGGTGAGGTCGTAGTCCGAGGCTGCCCGGGTGGCATTGGTGGTGACGGCAATCCCGCCTGCCGCATAGGCTTCACCCGCCATCCGGGCCTCGAACTCGGCGGTGCGGTCTCCCGCGAAGACGAGGTGCGTGTGGCTGTCCACCCAGCCGGGGAGCCCGGCGCGTCCGCCCGCGTCGACCCTTTCGTCTGCGGCCGGCGCATCCGATGCGGCCCCGATCCAGCTGATCCGCTCCCCCTCAAACACCACCGCAGCATCTTTCAGGACGGTCTGCTCGCGGTCCTGCGTCAGCAGTTCACCGATGTTGGTGATCAGCGTACTCATCCGTGTCCCTCCAGGGTGGCGGCCAACAGGGCGGCCGGATCACCAAGGTCAAGATGTTGCCCGTCGAGGGCGATGACCCGGCCGGCGACGACGACGGCCGTCACATCGGCGGCCGTGGCGGTGAGCGGCAGCTGGGCGGGATCGGATCCGGCGGTGCGCAGCGATGCCTGGTCGATGCTGACCAGGTCGCACGGACTTCCTACCCTGATGGCGGCCACGGGGGTAGCCATGGAGCGGGAAGCACCGGTGGTTGCGGCGTTCAGCAGGTCGGCGGGGGCAAACCGTCCACGGTGCCCGGAGGCCAGCCGTTCCCCGTGTTCGAGCCCCCGCATTTCCAGCCACGGGTCGATCACAGCATGCTGGTCAGTGCCTAGGGCGATCCGGGCGCCGGCGTCGCGGAGGGCGCGGCCCGGCCCGATGCCGTCGGCGAGGTCCGCCTCGGTGGTCGGGCAGATCACTGCGGTGGCGCCCGCAGCTCCCAACAGGGTGATGTCCTCGGGGGTGAGATGGGTGGCGTGGACCGCGCTGAGTCGGTCGGTGAGTAGCCCGTGCCGGTGCAGCAGTCCGGTGGGTGTGGTGCCGTAATGCTTCAGGCAGTCGGCATTTTCTGCCGGTTGTTCCGACAGGTGAATGTGAAGGGGGACATCGGCGGGAAGGCCTGCAGCGAGGGTCCGGAGTGCCTGTTCGGGGACCGCGCGAACCGAGTGCAGCGCAGCACCGACGGTAACGAAGGCTGGCTCGAACTGTTCGGCGACGCTCCGCCGGAGGTCGGTGAACCGGCGAAGCCAGGCGTCGGCGTCGGCGTCGCCAAACCGCTCCTGGTCAGGTTTCAGTGGCGCTCCGATGCCCCCGGCGAGGTAGCAGGTGTCCAGCAGGGTCAGCCGGATTCCCGCGGTGACCGCCGCGCGGCACAGGGCGAGTTCCATGGCGTGCTTCTCACCGCCGTTGGTGTCACCGCCGTTAATGTCACCGCTGTTGGGCCCGTAGGGTTCACCGCCCGGCTGGTGGTGAACATAGTGGAATTCGGCGACGCTGGTCCAGCCGGTGACCACCATCTCGGTGAAGACTGCCGTGGCGAGCCGTTCATAGCTGGCGGGAGTCAGTTGCCGCGCCGCGCGGTACATTTCTTCCCGCCAGCCCCAGAAGTCGCCGCCGTCGTCGTGGGTCCGTCCCCGAAGCAGCCGGTGGAAGGCATGCGAGTGGGCGTTGGCGGCGGCGGGGAAAACCACCCCGGCGAGG
>NZ_ASZW01000208.1:2062-5554 GCF_000468215.1 Arthrobacter sp. CAL618
CGCCGGCCGTCACCGCGGTGATGGTGCCGCCGTCGTCGGCCTCGATGCGGACGCGCGGCTGGATTCCGCGGCCAGCGACCCAGGCCTGCTCGCACCAGAAGGTGATCACAGCAGGTCCTCCAGTACGTCGGCGAGCGCGCTGGCGGCAAGGTTTGCATCGGTGTCCTCAACGAACTCTTCCGGCGAGTGGCTGATGCCCGTCGGGTTTCGGATGTAGACCATGCCGGAGGGTACGTAGCCGGCCAGGACGCCGGCGTCGTGGCCCGCGCCGGTCGGCAGGGCGGGCACCTGGTGCTCGGAGGTGGTGCAGCGGAGGGAGTTCTGGAGCTGGCGTTGCAGGGGCGCGTCGAAGTGGACGGTGCTGCTGAAGGATTCCTCGGTGAGGGTGACCGAGCAGCCTTCGAAGGCTGCGGCCTTCTGAGCCTGGCCATGGATGGATTCCACCAGCGCCGCGGTCACCGAGTCGTCGGGGTGGCGGACGTCGAGCCAGAGGTCGACGCGGGAGGCGATGACGTTGGTCCCGCCCGGCACCGGCTGCAGGCGCCCGACCGTGGCACGCGCGTCGTCCTGGCTGGCGGCGGTCCGGCGGATAGCGAGCACGATCTGCGCGGCGACGACCATCGGATCGGCGCGGTCGGCCATCAGGGTGGTGCCGGCGTGGTTGCCCTGACCCTGGACGGTGAGCCGCCAGCGCCCGTGGCCGAGGATGGACGAGCCGACGCCGACCGGGGAGTCCAGGTCGATCAAGGCCCTGCCCTGTTCGACATGGAGTTCAATGAAGTCGCCGATGGTCCGCAGCGCTTCCTCATCGCGCCCGAGGTGTTTCGGGTCCAGCCCATTGGCGCGGCTGACGTCGGCGAAAGTGTTGCCTGCCGGGTCCTTGAGGTTCCGCACCCGGTCGGCGTCGATGGCACCGGTGAGCAGGCGCGACCCCAGACACGCTACGCCGAACCGGGAGCCTTCCTCTTCGGGGAAAACGGTCACGGCGAGGCCGCGCCGGGGTTCGACGCCGCGTTCCTTCAGTACGTCGACGGCGGCCAGGGCTGCGGCGACACCGAGTGGCCCGTCGAACGCTCCGCCCCCGGGCACCGAGTCCAGATGGCTGCCGGTGACCAGCGCGCCGGTGCGGTCACCCGATTCGGCGTCCCACCAGCCCCACAGGATCCCATTGCGGTCGGTGCTGACCTCAAGACCGAGTTTCGTGGCTTCGGCGGTGAACCATTCGCGCAACTCCAGTTCGGCCGAGGAGAACACCGGCCGTGAATACCCGCCCCGAACGGAGTCGCGTCCGACGTCGGAAATGGCTCCGAGCATGTCACTTACGGTAGTCATAAAAACCTCTCCAGGGCCTGCGGACAGAAGTGCCGGGCCGGTTGATTGTCAGTCTGCCATGGGGATCCGGACCCCACGTTCCGCTGCGACGTCGGACGCGCGCTGATATCCAGCGTCGACGTGGCGGATGACGCCCATGCCGGGATCGTTGGTCAGCAGCCGTTCCAGCTTCTCCGCAGCCAGTGGGGTACCGTCCGCCACCGATACCTGCCCGGCGTGAATGGAACGCCCGATGCCGACCCCGCCGCCGTGGTGGATGGAGACCCAGGTGGCTCCCGAGGACGTGTTCAGGAGCGCGTTGAGGAGCGGCCAGTCGGCGACGGCGTCGGACCCGTCGGCCATGGCCTCGGTCTCCCGGTAGGGTGACGCCACCGACCCGGAGTCGAGGTGGTCGCGCCCGATCACGATGGGCGCGGATACCCTGCCGTCGGCGACCAGCTGGTTGAACAGCAGCCCGGCTTTGGCGCGGTCGCCGTAGCCGAGCCAGCAGATCCGTGCCGGCAGGCCTTCGAACTCGACCAGGTCCCCGGCGGCGTCGAGCCAGCGGTGCAGGTGCTCGTTCCCGGGGAACAGCTCCTTCAGCGCGGCATCGGTAACGGCAATATCGGCGGGATCGCCGGAGAGCGCCACCCAGCGGAACGGCCCCATTCCCTCGCAGAACAAGGGCCGGATGTAGGCGGGGACAAAGCCGGGGAACTCGAAGGCCCGCGCGTAGCCGCCCTGGCGGGCCTCGTCGCGGATGGAGTTGCCGTAATCGAAGACTTCGGCGCCGGCGTCCTGGAAGCCGACCATCGCCTCGACATGGTGAGCCATTGAGGTCTGCGCCTTTTTGGTGAACCCGTCGGGATCACCCTTCGCCTCCCGGTCCCACTCTTCGGTTGACATGCCCTCCGGCAGGTAGCTCAGCGGATCGTGCGCCGACGTCTGGTCGGTGACAATGTCGATGGTGAGCTTCCCGGCCAGGTGGCGGCGCAGCAGTTCGGGGAAGACTTCGGCGGCATTCCCGACGACCCCGACCGACAGTGCGCGTTTCTCCTCTTTGGCTGCCAGCACTTGGCGCAGGCCGTCTTCCAGATCGGTGGCGACGACGTCGAGGTAGCGTTTGGCGGCGCGGCGCTCAAGGCGGGACCGGTCGACGTCAACAATCAGCACCGCTCCGCCGTTCAAGGTGACCGCGAGCGGCTGGGCGCCGCCCATGCCACCGCACCCGGCGGTCAGGGTCAGCGTGCCAGCGAGGGTGGCGGTCGGGGACTTGCCCAGTTTGCGGGCGACTGCGGCGAAGGTCTCGTAGGTGCCCTGCAGGATGCCCTGGGTACCGATGTAGATCCACGATCCGGCGGTCATCTGCCCGTACATCATCAGGCCCTCGGCTTCGAGCTTCCGGAATTCGGGCCAGGTGGCCCAGTCCCCCACCAGGTTGGAGTTGGCCAGCAGGACGCGTGGGGCCCACGTGTTGGTGCGGAAGATACCGACGGGCTTGCCGGACTGCACCAGGAGTGTCTCGTCGTCTTCGAGGTCCTCGAGGGATCGGACGATGGCGTCGTAGGCTTCCCAGCTGCGTGCGGCACGGCCGGTGCCGCCGTAGACCACCAGGTCCTCGGGGCGTTCGGCGACTTCGGGGTCCAGGTTGTTCATGAGCATGCGCAGGGGCGCCTCGGTCTGCCAGCTCTTGGCGGTGAGGGTGGTGCCCCGCGCCGCGCGGATGGAACGGGTTGGGTCGTGCTGAGTGAACGACTTGCTCATGCGGATTCTCCCTGAATTTCGGTGTCTCCCGGATGGGTGCCGCCGGGAGCGGGGGTGTTGGTGGTGGACGTGTTGAGGATGCTGCGGGCTTCGGCTGCGACCAGTTCGCCGAGGGTGACGGCCTGTTGCTCGCTGATGCGGTAACTGGGAACCACCACGCTGAGCGAGGCGGCGATCCGGTCACCGATCATCACCGGGGCGGCGACAGCGGTGACGTCGGGTTCGATACCGTTGCGGACCACGACGTAGCCGCATGACGGAGCCTCCCCGGCGAGGACCTTGCCGGCGGCGGTCCCGGTCAGGGGAATGCGACGACCCACCCAGCTGGTGTGTCGGACCGAGTGGGTTCCCTCGCGCACGGCAATGTAGATGCCGTGGCCGTCATCGGCTGGGACGTTCAGGTAGGCGGACTCCCCC
>NZ_ASZW01000208.1:5561-10497 GCF_000468215.1 Arthrobacter sp. CAL618
CCAGCCGGTCCAGGGCTGCCCCCGCCAGCGAGACCAGGGACTCGTGGCTGAGCGCCTGGGCGCCGAGCTGGACGATGCGCATCCCCGGCCGGTACCCGTCGTCGTCCTTCCGGACGAAGCCGGTGGACTCGAGGGTGCGAAGCAGTCGCAATGCTGTGGAGGCTGAGAGCGTGGCGTCCCGGGCGGCGTCGGCCAGGCTGACCACACCCCGGTCACACACGGTGCCGAGGAGGAGTAACGCGCGTTCAACGGTGCGGGTCGATGCGTCGGCCATCTGGTGCCTCCTTTTGACGCTGGGTCTTGCATTGCTGGTCATAATGCATTTCACTTATTGAAACGCTCTTTTCATTCATTGGCAAGACTTCTTGTGAAAGCGGGTCTCAGGTGGGCAGTACCCAGACCGTCAACGTGGGCGTCGGCGCCCTTCGGCCGGACGACGTCGTCGCGGTGGCGCGGCATGGCGCCAAGGTCAGCATCCTTGAGGAGTCCATCCTCGCGATGAAAGCGTCCCGGCAGGTGATCGAGGAGCTGGTCAACGACCCCATTCCTCATTACGGCGTGTCCACCGGTTTCGGCGCCCTGGCCACCACGCATATCCCGGTGGCGCAGCGCACCCAGTTGCAGCGAAGCCTGATCCGCAGCCATGCCGCGTCCTCCGGCGCCGAGGTGGACCGCGAGGTGGTGCGCGGCCTGATGCTCGGGCGGCTGTCGACGATGGCTACCGGACGCACCGGGGTCCGCCCGCTGGTGGCCCGGACCTACGCCGCACTCCTCAACGCGGGCATCACGCCCGTGGTTGGCGAGTACGGGTCGCTGGGCTGCTCCGGCGACCTGGCCCCGCTCTCGCACATAGCGCTCGCCCTGATGGGTGAGGGGGACGTGCGGGACAACGACGGCGTCCTGCTGCCCGCCGCGCAGGCGTTGGCCGCCGCGGGAATCACCCCGGTGGAGCTGCGCGAAAAGGAAGGGCTCGCCCTGATCAACGGCACTGACGGGATGCTCGGCATGCTGATCATGGCCTCGGCGGACCTCCACCGGCTCCTGAAAACCGCCGATCTCGCCGCGGCCATGAGCGTTGAGGGACTCCTCGGAACGGACAGCGTGTTTGCCGCCGATATCCACGCGCTCCGCCCCCACCCGGGTCAGATATCCTCGGCCGCGAACATCCGCCGGCTCCTGGCGGGGTCGCCGCTGATCCAGCAGCATTCGGCCAGTGAACTCAGCGAACACCGCAGCACCCGGGTGCAGGACGCCTATTCGCTGCGCTGCGCCCCGCAGGTCCATGGCGCCGCGCGGTCAACGCTTGCCTACGTCGAATCGGTGGCTGCCATCGAACTGGGATCGGCCATCGACAACCCGGTGGTGACCGTTGACGGTCGGGTGGAGTCCAACGGCAATTTCCATGGCGCCCCCGTAGGGTACGCACTCGATTTCCTGGCGATCGCCGTCGCCGATGTGGCTTCCATGAGCGAACGCCGCACCGACCGTTTCCTGGACAAGGCCCGCAACCACGGTCTGAACCCGTTCCTTGCGCATGATCCGGGTGTCGACTCCGGCCACATGATTGCCCAGTACACGCAGGCCGGGATTGTGTCCGAACTGAAGCGGCTCGCAAACCCCGCCTCAGTGGATTCCATCCCCTCCTCGGCGATGCAGGAAGACCACGTGTCGATGGGCTGGTCAGCCGGTCTCAAACTCCGCCGCGCACTGGACGGGCTGACGCGGGTGCTGGCCATCGAGATCCTCACCTCGGCGCGTGCCCTGGACATGCGCGACGGCGGTCTGGCCACCTCGCGCAGTGCAGTCGGGCCGCACGCGGTGCGCGCGGCCGTCCGTCAGGTGGTCGAAGGACCTGGCACCGACCGGTACCTGGCGCCGGAGATTGAGGCGGTTCGTGTCCTGGTGGACAACGGATCTTTGCTCACCGCGGTGCAGGATGCGCTGGGCGACGCGCTGGCCTAGGCCACCTACTTTTTGGTCCGGCGGCTACCGCCGTGCCAGTCCTCCTGAACACCGGTGTCCCCGGCTGGAACGCCCAGTGCGGGGAGTTGTGGACGCTCTCTGAGGCTGCGCTTCAGCTCTGCGAACCCGGCGAAGCCAGCCAACCCGACGACGTGGTCCCACAGCTGGACTGCCTCGTCATCGCTGGGCAGACGGCTGATGACCGGGCCGAAAAACGCCACCCCCGTGGGCGGCTTGAAGTGGATGATCGGGGTGCCCACATCCTTGCCGGTGAGGGCCAGCGCTTCATCACCTTCGGACTGGATCAGGCTGTCGAACCCTGCGTCGTCGAGCGCAGCAGCCAGGTCGGCAGGCAGCCCGGCACTGGCCAGGATCTGTTCAGCGAACGCACGGGTGCCACGACGGTCCACGGCCGGATCGCCGTCGTCGGGAACCGGGTCCGATTCGAAAATGTGCTTGCCGCAGGCGGCGTAGAAGGCTCCCACCGCCTCTGGTCCCTGCTCGACGCGAGCACGTGCGGCCACCCTGAGCAGCCGGAGCCCTGCTGTGTGCCCGGCCTCGTATTCCGGCGGGAAGTGCGAGGCATAGTCGAGGTGCGAGTTGATCAACCGTAGCGAAATGAATCGCCACTCAACCGCGTAGTCCCGCTGGCCCATCACCTGGCGGACCCATTTACTGGTCATCCAGGCGAAGGGGCAGACGGGGTCGAAATAAAAGTTGATGTCGGCGTCGCTCACGCCCCAACGTTAAAGTGCCTCTGCACGTAGGTCAACCATCATGCACCCCTTGGATGCAGTTAATTAGTACATAGCTGGTCAGGCGTTTTTACGGGTCGGGGTAGGGTCAAACTACCTGTTTTCGGGGCCCGGAACCCGGTTCCCTACGAGCTAAAGGAGTTCGACCCCATGAGCGTTGCCCCGGTGCGCAAACCCAAGCCGCAGACTGTTCTGACTGTCCAGAGCACCGAGTGGTTGACCCCAGCCATGGTGCGGGTGGTGGCGGGGGGCGAGGGGTTCACCGCGTTCGGGCGCAATGAGTTCACCGACAGGTACGTGAAGATCCATTTCGCCAGGCCCGAACTCGGTCTGGTGCCCCCGTACGATCATCAGGCACTCCGGGAGACACTCGACCCCGCCGACCTTCCCGTCACCCGGACCTACACTCTGCGCTGGGTGGACTACGCCGCGCAGCGTCTGGCCATCGACTTCGTGGTGCATGGCGACGAGGGGCTTGCCGGACCGTGGGCGGCCGCGGCCCAGCCGGGAGACACCCTGGTGGTGACCGGTCCCGGCGGCGGGTACGCTCCCGATACCACCGCCGACTGGCACCTCTTCGCCGCCGATGAAACTGCCATGCCCGCTGTGGCCGCGGCGCTGGAAACACTCCCGGCCGACGCCGTCGGGCTGGCCTTCATCGAGGTGGAAGACGACGCCGACCACCAGGACCTCACCGCTCCTCCGGGTGTTGACCTCGTCTGGCTGTACCGCCGCGGGACCACCGCGGGCACCCTGCTGGCAGCGGCTGTGCGGCAGGCGCGGTGGCGCACCGGCCGGGTGCAGGTTTTTGCGCATGGGGAGCGGGAGGCCATGAAGCAGCTCCGCGATGTCTTCTTCGTGGAGCACGGCCTGAACCGCAGCCAGGTATCACTGTCGGGCTATTGGGCGCTGGGACGGACCGAGGACCGGTTCCAGGCTGAAAAGCGGGAACCGGTCGGCAAGATCCTCGACTGAGCCGTATCCGTGCCGGAGTGCACGAAGGACTTGTGGCCGCTAGCCCGCGGGAAGCGGCTCGGGACGGGGTTTGCGCTGCAGCAAGCCCATCGCCGGCTCGACCAGGCGGGCCGCAACGGGACCGATAATCGCGGTTAGCAGCACATATGCGGTGGCCAGGGCAGCCAACTCCCCGGTCACGGCGCCCGACGCGACAGCCAGCCCGGCGATCACAATCGAAAACTCACCGCGGGCAATCAGCGCCACGCCGGCCCGCGCACGGCCCAGCCGACCTACCCCCTGCCGCCGTGCGGCCCACCACCCTGTCCCGATCTTCGTCAGGGCGGTGATGAAGGCCAGGAGGACCGCGACGCCGAGCACCGGGGGAATCGTCGCAGGGTCGGTGTTCAGACCGAACACGACGAAAAAGATTGCTGCAAAAAGGTCCCGCAGGGGTTCGAGCAGACGGGTGGCGTTGGTGGCTGTCGCTCCCGAAATCGCGATGCCGAGCAGGAACGCGCCGACTGCGGCGGACACCTGCATTGCCGCGGCAACGCCAGCCACCAGAAGAGCCGCACCGAGCACGGTCAGGAGGAAAACCTCACGATCCTTGCTGTCCACCACCGCTGAGACCACGTTCCCGAACCGCAGGGCAATGATGAGCACCACGGTCACGACGACGAGGGAGATTCCCACCGACTGCATGCCACCGGCGAAACTCGCGCCGGCCAGGACGGTGGTCAGAATGGGCAGGTACACGGCCATCGCCAGGTCTTCGAACACGAGCAGTGACAGGATCACCGGGGTTTCCCGGTTACCCAGCCGGCCCAGGTCGGTGAGCACCTTCGCCACAATGCCGGACGACGAAATGTAGGTCACGCCACCCATCACCATCGCCCCCACCGGGCCCCAGCCCAGCAGCAGGGCGACCACGGCTCCGGGCGTGAAATTCAGGACGATATCCAGGACGCCGGAGAGCCAGGACTGGCGAAGCCCGGTCACCAGTTCTTTGGCCGTGTATTCGAGGCCCAGCATGAGCAGCAGCAGGATCACACCAATTTCACTGGCGATCTCACTGAATTCGTTGAGCCCCTCCAGCTCGATCAATCCACCGTTGCCGAAAAACAGCCCGCCCAGGAGGTAGAGCGGTATGGGAGAGAGACCAATTCGACCGGCAAGCCGTCCAAGGACACCGAGGCAGAAGAACACCGCCCCCAGTTCGATTAGTGTCAGTGCGCTGCTGGCCTCCAAACCAGCCTCAGCCG
>NZ_ASZW01000208.1:10507-19366 GCF_000468215.1 Arthrobacter sp. CAL618
GGCGGCAGCGTCCAGACCTTCGGCGGTCCCGACGGCAACGAGGAGGTCTCCGGCGTGCAGGGTGAAATCGGGTGCTGGCGATGGCTCGACCCTGCCCTCGCGCAGGGCAGCCACCACTGAGGCGCCGGTGCGGGTTCGCATCCTGGTTTCGCCGAGCCGGTAGCCGTCGAACGGCGACCCGCTGATAATCAGGAACTGGCGGGTGTTCACACCGGGAAGATCCCGGTGCTCTTCGGTCAGCTGGGCCACCAGTTGGTGGGCGCCGAGCAGGTTACCCAGGGTTGCGGCTTCGTCGGCCGTCAGTGGAATGGATACCAGGCAGGCGTCCGGGTCGTCCTGCCTGGAGATGATCAGGGCGGTTTCACCATCACGCTGGGTGACAGTTCCGATGCGGCGCCCCGAGGACGTCACAATGTCTTTGCGCATGCCAATGCCGGGCAGCGGCGTCTTATCGACCTTCATAGCGCTAATTCTAGACCTGTGGGGCCCCGGCGTTTACCTCTTCCTAAAGGCGAAACGGTGGCCGTAACCGGAGCTGGATGCTTTGCTCCGCACTCCGGCCATCGGGGCCGGTCAGCCGGACGGTGATCCGATCCGGTGCCGCCGGGCTGTACACCCAGTACTCCCCCGCCCGTGAGGGATACCGCCCCACCTGGGTCCGGGTGGAGGCCGCCTCGGGGGTCGCCACCGGAACCTCCTCAAGATTGCCGTCAATGACCACCGGCCTGGGTGGCCGCCCCGGGAATGGCCGCCCCGGGAAAGGCCCACTGGCACGGGGCCGCAGGGTCACCCGCAACCGGAACGAGCCAGCAGGAGTGGCCGCAGGAGGCGTACTGCTCTGCCACTCAGCGAGCACCCCGGTCAGGGGCTGCCGACGAGCGAGGGCGAGTCCGTTGATTTCCGGCGCCGGCAGCAGCGATCCGGGTGGGACTGTCACGGTTTCGGTGCTGGTCCGGCCCAGCGGATCGGTGATGGTCACCCTCACCTCGATGATGTCCCCGGGGTCGGCCCGGCGGAGGAGTGCCCGATAACCGGTCGGCGCTCCGGCGAGGGCTTCGATTCGCCAGAATCCCGATCCGGTGGTGGGTTCCACCTCGGTCACCAACCCGAGTTGTTCGGAGGAGTCGATTAACGCGGCCCCGAGGGGGACGGTTGCGGCGACGGTGATCCGGTGGGTGCCCAGCGGGCTGCGCACGGCCGGGGCCCGGCTGGTCCAGCTGACCAGCACCTCCCCGGGACCGCCCGCACCGGGTGCGACGGTCAGCGCAGAGAGGTCGGGGGGCCCTGCTGGGGGTACCACTACCCAGGCGGCTGAACTCGCATCCGAGCGGTCGCCGAGGATGCCGCGGGATGGGTCGTCGCTGCTCCAGACGGTGGCCCGGTACCAGAGCCGTTTCCAGGAACCGTCAGGGACGTCGAACCCGTCCAGGGTCCGGATCCCGACGGGCGCCGGGCCCGCACCGATGGTCCACCCGGGTGTGCTTGCGGACACGGCTGCCACGGGCGGTCCCATGGTGCCCAGTGATGCGACAGCCTCGTCCACCCGGACCCGGTGCAGTTCCACCCGGGTCACCGCTGCGCCGTCGCGCGCACCGACCAGCACCCGGGCCTTATAAACACCCGCATCCTCCACCGCATGGAGCTCAAGGGTCGGTGGGGCAGGCTGGGACCGGCGCGGAACCGCGTAGGCAAACCATTGGTCGGCCGCGTCAGGCCCGGACGGCCAGGGCGCCTCGACCTGGCCGGCGCTGACTCCGATGATCACAAAGGCGTGAATGTCGGTGGTACCGCGGGGCAGCGTCACATCGGCGGATGTCCCGGAGACCAGGGTGGCGTTGCGGCGGGTGAAGGCGCGTCTGGAGGGATCGTTGTTGAAGACGTCCTTCATCGCCTCGAGCCGTTGGGACAGCGGGGCCTCCAGATCAGCCGGTGGCAACCCGGCGTTCTGCAGTAACTTGGTCTCGGTGGATTCGTAGATGGCGTAGCCGGCCACCGACCCGGCGGACGACCAGGACAGGCGTGCATGAGATTCCCCGTTCGCGTCGGGGAGGCTACCCAGGGCCACCGTTGGCAGGGTGTTCATGACAACTGCTGGTGGGCGTGGATCCGAGGTCGTCACGACGCTGGGATCCGCCGGCCAGGCGCCCCACCGTTGGGGCAGGACCCGTTCCCTCCCGATAGCCCACAGCGCCAACCCGATATGGCCCGATGCATCAAAGTCCAGGCTGAAACCGGGAATCCGCAGACGGTATCGCCGTTCCCGCTCTCCCTGCCCCGCGGGGCCCATCTCCACCACCGCGTCGCCCGCAAGATTCAGGCCCGTCAGGGTCATCCCCCCGCCGGAGCCTTCATCGCCAACGAAGACGACGTCGGCAAACGCCCCTCCCCCACCGAGGCTGCGCTGCAGCCCACCGGGCACCGAGGTATCGGGGGGTTGCGACCCGTGAAGCGGTGCGGCGAAGAGTCTGCCAGCAAACCGGATCGCCAGCGGGCCCCTGGCGGACCAGTCCCACAGGAACTCGACCTCCAGTTGCGCGGCAACGAGGCTCCCCGCCGTCGGGCTGCCCACCGCGGTCAGGGCGGCACTGACAATCCTGACGCCGTCGACGGCCGGTTGATCAACGGTGACTCCGGCGGAGCGCCATTTGCTCCACAGCCCGTAGAGGTCCTGATGTGCGACAGAGTAGCTCGGAGAGATACTTCCCGGATCGGTCGGGATGGGAATTTCGCGGTCGACCGCCGAAATCCTGTGCGGGGCCGGGTCCCCCTCCACCGGGGCGTCATTGATGATGCCGGGCAGCCAGCCGCCGCCCACCCGAGGGGGCAGCAAGGACGACGCCGCGAGGTCCCCCGGGCGGGACACCCGGGCGAAAGCGAAGCTGCGTGGACGAGCCAACGGGGTTGCCAGCGGCCGCTCCCACCCGGTGCGGAGGGACGTCCGCCACGGCGCGTCCCTGTCCATCGGGCGCAGATAGCCCATGGTCCGCACCGAAACCCCGGCCGGCGCCAGCGGTGCAATCCCGGGCTGCGGCGACGGGACCACCGCCGCGTAGGTGCGTTCTGCCGATTGCCCGTCAAGACCTTTCTCGTAGGTGGCTGTGACCAGGTAGTCGTAGCCGCTGCGCTCGCCGTGATCGTCCTTGGGCAGCTCATCGGGCCCGTACGCTGTGCCCATGCCGAGGGTGAGCGCGGCATAGGGATCCGCTCCGGCCGCCAGCAGCGTCATGCCCCACGGTGAGACCAGCGAGGTGGTGGGACTGCCGGGCGCCGAGCCGCCACTGGAGTTGGCCGGTGGCGGCATGGTGATGGCAATGGTCCGCCCAGCGTGCTCCTGCGGCGGGTGGGAGTTCGAGATGACCGCCAGGTGGTGCACCAGCGAGGCGTTGGCGTCATCGATGACCGCCGTAAAATCTGGTTCCTGCCAGCCGGGCGCGGTGATTCCTGCCGTGAGGTGCGGGTCCCAGCCCGACGACGGCGCGCCGCGTTCCAGCCGCTGTCCGGCAGCCGTGACGGGGTCGGTGAGTGCCGGTGCAGGGCCAGAGGCGTCCACCAGCATGCCCTGCGGGTGGCTGCCGTAGGCGGTCCCCGCCCACCGTGCACTGTCAACGGGCAGACCCACATGCTCCAGTTCCTCCCACCCCATTCCCTCGTCATACTGGGCCAGGTCGGTGCCCAGAATCGACTCGATCACAATGCCGGGGTCCACCAGGAGGCCGTCCATCGCCCCGGCACCAATCTGGACGGCTCCGGCCCCCGGCTCGAAACGCCTGACAGCCACGGCGCCTGAGGTGGTGGGCCAGCCGGCAAAAGCGTAGATGTAGCCGGCAGCGCCGCTGAGGAACAGCTGGGCGGTCACCAGCCGGGTCCCGGGCCAGGTCACCAGGGTACGCCCGCCCAACGAGGGGATGACGACCGCACGGAAGGTGAAGTCGGTGCGTTCAGCGCGCATGGCCGGCCGGCGCCAGACGCTGAACGGCCGGCTGGGTATGCCGATCTCCTGGTTGGTCAGCCACCGTAGCTGCACGTTCGCCGGTCTGACCTTGAGGGTGCGTGAATACTCTTTCGATCCGCCAAGGGTGCGGGCGTGAACCGCCCAATTGATGGCGACGCCCTCGGCCTGGAACCGGCGGGAATTGAATACGTAGCTCATGATCAGTCAGTCTCTTCCCACGGCGCGGAGGTGAGTTGGAGGTCGGCGACGGTAAACGCACTATCTGCGGCCGCCGGGCCGTCGAGATACGTCTCGGGTTGCGCGAGACGGGCCAGGACCAGGGTCAGGCGCTTGCCGCGGGACCCTGGTTTGAGGGAGACCAGGGCACGCTGGCCGCCCGGCCCCATCACCATCCGGTCCACGACTGCGCCAGCGCTGGGCCTCTCAGCGAGCTCCAGCCACGTGCGCTGCACCATCTTGTAGCGGCGGTTGCCGGCTACCGCCGAATCCACCTCTTCGACTGCTACCCCACGACTACGCCACATTGGCTCTGACGCATCGATGAGGACAGCTGCCGGTTGGGGGACCGAGCCCGGCGCCGCAGTTTCCCAGAACACCACAATCTGACCGGATTTAGGCACGCCCATCGGCTCCAGCCCCGCCGCAGTGAGCGCCTGGTCAAGTTCGGCGCCTTCCGGAGGGCGCGCCGCGAAGGCTGCGGCAACGGTCTGCAGCGCCGCCGGCGCAGCGTACCGGTGCACAATCTTGGCGTCGGCGAACGACCCACTGAACTCTTCGACCGAGGCGTAGGCGCCGGTGCTGAAGGAGCGGCGCCAGATCACCTCACCCTGCGCGCCGTCGGGCGCCGTCAAATCGGCGGTTTCCACATCCATGATGTAGTCGGTGTAGCTCTCAAGTTCCACTCCCACGGTTTCCACCGAGTGCCTGACGCGTTCCTCATCCACGGGGATGCAACTGCCGGTCAGTACCCCAGCCAGCGCCTGCTCCCAGGGTGATAGGACCGCCGCCGCGACGAGCTCCGGGTTGTTGCCTCCGGCTGCGGTCCAGGGCCGCAACACCAACGGGTGGACGAAGCCGGGTTTCGCCTGGATGGGGCGGAAGGCTGAGGACCGCAACCGCACCTGAAGCCGTTTGCCGTAGGCCGCGAACATCCTGACCACGTTGGTGGTGCCGAAAATGATCTTGATGGGTTCCCCGGTGGGAAAGTGCTGCTCACCCTCCTGCGGGGTGCTGCCGAGGATCCAGGGGTCGAGTCGCCGGGGTGGCAGATTGTCGGTTCTGAAGAAGAACTGCTGCGGGGAACTGGCGACGTCGACGGCCGTTCCATCGGTCCCGTCGGGAAGGACGGGTCGAGCCTGCACGGAGTACCCGACTGTTGCGCGGTAGACGGTGTCGGGGTGGAGCAGCGCGTGGTCGTCCGTGTCGCCGCCGAGGACATTGGCGACCGCGGCCTGGCGGGAGTCGCGTTCGGTCTGGTCCCAGTCGAAGCGCAGGAACTCGGCGGTCCGGGTCAGTTCGGTGCCGGCCAGATAGTAGCCGCGGGCGTCGAGGCGCTCGTTGATTGAATCCTCGGGTGGCATCCCAATCTGAAGGTGGTCAGCCTTCTCGCCGCCCTTGACCTCAACGACGACCGGGAAGTACCCCAGCCGGGTCATGGCCGTGGCTTGCTGGCTGAGCAGGAACGTTTCCGCGCCCCAGGGTCCGGCAGCGTCGGTCCAGCGGGCGGGGAGAGTGGTGACGGCGGGGGTGACAACGTCCCTGGAGAGTTCATTTTCCTCGGCGTCAAAGGCACAGACCACGAGTCCGCCCTCCAGCAACTCTCTGCGCACCAGCAGATACAACACCACCCCGGTGAAGGGGCCGGTGCGCAGCACCACCGCATTATCGAGTGGTCCCGGCTGGAATCCCGTGGCTTTCCAGCCCTCGTGGATGTCTTGTTTCCGCTCTTCGTCACCGTGGTGCATGGGGTCACGGGCGTCGTAGACGGGTGCAGCGAGCGCCCGGCTGGAACATTTGGCGCGGCCCTGCTTGATCGGAACGCCATCCAGCAGTTGCGCCCGGTGGACGGTGAGGTCGGGGTCCGGGTTGGTAACCACATCGCCCCAGTCGACGCGAGGCAACACCGTTTCCTCTGGCTCCTTGCCTCCGAGGGCCGCGAGGACCGGGTTGTTGGCCTCGACTGATCCGTCCAGTTCGGGACGACGGGTGTCCGCCCGGTTGGCTTCCCTGACCTCCGGGCAGGTCACTGCGAGCCCCTCAACCTGGGCGGGGACGACGGCGAGGAGACTGTCGACCGAGAAGTCGCCCGAGCGCCAGCGCTCGGTCACGGTCAGGTGGGTGTCCGGCGGTATCGACCGGTGGCTTCCCGGCGGGTCCGGCCAGGGCAGCCCGGTAAGGTGCCAGCCGGCCTCGGATGGCCCCAGGGGTTCGCCGAGGAAGGTGAACAGGACCGACGTCGGCGGGGCAATGGGATCACAGATGGTTCCCCAGCTGTCGGTGACCGTCTCCTCGAGGGAGTACCCGGTTTCGACTGCCTTGGGGGTTCCCTCCGGGAGCCAGCTCAGGAGCGCCAGTTGGGCCGACAGGGCCGTGTCGCCACTTTTCTGCTCCCACCAGGTAGCCGGTGTCGATCCGTCGGTGAATCCCCCCGGCAGCACACCGCCGTCGGGGCCCACCGGGTCGAGCTCCACTGAGGTCAGGGTGAATTTATAGGACGCGGATCCTTTCTTGACCCATCCCCCGGGAGCGACTCCGGTGCTGCCGGCCAGCACCTCACCCTTGAACCGAACTGCCGGATCGGCGACCGGGGGCAGGTTCATCATGAGTACCGGAATGGCGTCCAGGGGAACACCATTCTCGGGGTCCACCGCGGCCAGGGACTCGGCGGCGTCGGCCAGGCCGCTGTCGATCGGTTTGTCGACGCCTGAGCCCTGGACTAGCGCCGGTGACCTGCCCACCAACTTGAGGATTTCGACCAGCGGCGGCGGGGGCGGGGTCTGGATCGCCGTCTCGCCAAGTTCAAAAGTGACGCAGCCCTGCACGGAGAAGAACAGGAACTTCACCCGTCCGCAGATCTCGCCGCTGATGCGTGACACCTTGGCCGGGTTGCCGCCGATCATCTTCTCCCCCACGAAGACGTCCAGCTTGGCCCAGGCGCTCACCTCAATGATGAAGAGGTGAAGGCTGCCCCGGACATACAGGATCCCGGCGAGGCAGAACGGGTCGAACCCCACCACCGCATCAAAGCCGGCAGCGAGTTCGGCGTAGAGGCCGCTACTGCGGTCCCCCCATTCAAACGAGACGTGGAGGCCGGTACCGATGGAGAATCCGTAGACTTCGGGCAGGTTGTCCAGGGCAAGCCCGTTGCCGGAGAGCATCAGGTAGCCCGTGCCGTCGAACACCTCAAGGATGTTGGCGTGGATGGGGCTGCGCTGCCGGCCGAGGTACAGGTGCCAGTCCGCCACATCGGTGAAGTTGAAGAAAGCTTCGACCGGGATATGGAGTTCCAGCAGCGGTGAGATGTCGAAGTCAATGGAAATGCCGATGGTGAGAGTCCCGCGCCCCATGTCGAGGTCGATGACGGCCAGGAAGGTGCCTTCGGCGTTGCCGCCCAGGTTCGGCATCACGGCCAGCAGCTTCGCCTTCATGATCAGCAGTAGCCGCGGGCCGGGCAGCTCCAGCATGATCAGGCCCTTGAGGTTGAAGATGACGCTGCTGCCCATGGTGCCGAGGATTGCGCCAACACCAAAGGCCCAGGTGTTGACCTCGGGCTTCCAGAACTCCAGGTTCAAGGGGTTTCCGCCGGTGGCCCGGAGCCAGGCCAGTGCGGGTGCCATGTTGGAGGTGTCGATGTCGGTCAGGTCGCGTGCGTAGTTCATGGCGAACAATCCCATGAAACCGTAGATCCCCAGGCCGCTCTGCCCCAGCGGGATGGCGACCGGGAACTCGACCTCAAGTGCGACGATCACGCCGGTGGCGGGTCCGCCGTCCTCCTCGCTGATGTTCGCCACGCCCACCCCTGCGGCGATCCGCACCGACACGGGAACGATGGTCAGGTCCAGCTGCCCCTTTATCTCGCTGTCGTTCATTTCCAGGTAGCCTTTGCCAGCGATGGCACCCGGAATGTCGATGGAGGCGCCGAAAGCGGTGATCGCGAAACTGAACGGTTCGAAGGCAACCCGCAGCCGGGCCCGGTCGATGCTGACGACGCCAAGGTCGACGGCGAAACCCAGGTCAATCTCGAAGATGAGGGGGTTGTTGCGTGCCACCCGTGCGCCGAGTACCTGCAGGAGCTCGCCGAGCGGTTCGGCAATATTCAGCCCGCCGGGACCTGCCACCTCGATGGAATAGCCCTTCGCTGCGTCAAACACCGGCCGGAACTGGAACGGCTGACCGGCAGCGCCGTCCCCGAGCCTGATGCCCACCGCCTTGTAGCGAACCGAGAGCGGGGCCTCACGGGTGATCTCGACGAGACCAGCGATGTCCATCGAGATGGCCGCCTCGACGTCGAAGAGCACCACCAGTTCATTGGCGCCGGGGACAGCGTTGAGCAGGATCTCTCCGCCGTGCCACACCACCCTTTCGGTCTTAACAATCTCCGAGGAAGCAATGCCCGCCGGGATGGCGAGCATCGCGGCGGTGACCCCCATCTGGACGATGGCGCCCTCGTTGGCGACCGCCCCTGCCGTCTCGGAGAGCAGCGGCATCAGGACCACTGTGGCGCCGAAGAAGTCCAGCCCGAACTCCGGTGCCTGCAGCGCCTCTCCCGGCCGGATCCCCCACAGGTAGAGTCCGTCGGTGTCCTGGGGGTGGGCCCCATACTGAGCGGTCATCCTCACGGAGCCAACAGCCTCGTCGATTTCGATCAGGAACCGGATTCTGATGATGCCGTCGGCGGGGTTTCGGCC
>NZ_ASZW01000208.1:19374-38348 GCF_000468215.1 Arthrobacter sp. CAL618
TGGCCCGGGCCGCGCTGAGCTCGCTCCCCGGGGTCATCTGCCCGGCTAGCCGGTTCTCGGCGGCGGTCTGGATATCAAACTCTCCGAACACTTCGCAGGAGACGAAAGTGTTCCTGACGATTCTGACGACTGTGCCCAGTTTCCGGAACCAGGACGGCGGGTTGGTGCGGGTGCCGGGGTCGGCGTCGGGGGTGGTCAGATCGGTGCCGGGGCCGGTGGCTTCCTCCCGCCACAGTTCCGCCGTGACCAGCGTGTCCCCGGTGCTCACTGGCGGCCAGGTCGCTTCCGCTTTCCAGAAGGTCCGCCGGACGTCGAGGGCTGGCCCCTGCCCCGTCCACCCCGACATGTCGGCGGCAGCGGTGATCACCGGGTTCCTGCCGGTGAGTGCGGGCTCCTGGCAGAGCCGTTCGATGCGAAGTTGGAGGGCATCGGCGCGGCGCCGGGCAAGCCGTTCGTTGTATTGGCGGACCGTGGGTGTGTCGGTGCCCTCGAAACTGGCGTACCCGCTGATGGAGATGGGGTGCCCGGCGGGGAGCGCCGCGAGGAGCGGGCGGAGCGTGTCGTCGGAGTCGGTGCCCTGCGTCCAGGGGGTGGCGGCACCTGCATTGGGTGCCGGGGCTGACCGGCTTTGCGCCGCGGATTCGGCTCCCGGGTCCGGTGTGTCAAAGCGGTAATAGGCGGTGGCAGCCCCCACTGTGGTGGTCCCGGGAAGCCTGGCCTGTACCGAGAAGCGTTGGCCCGGGCCGACGTTGACAGACAGCGTAGCCCCTGTCGTTGGCGCACCGCCGTCGACCCGCCATTCGGTGGTGGCCGCTGTTGCCGTGTCGACGTCGAGAGTGAGGACAACCGTCGTCGTCGTGCCCGCGACGGTTTCAGAGTCGACGCGCAGGCGCGGCGAGGCGGCCGGGACGGTACCTGTGGTGGTGCTGACGGTGCGAAGCTGGGCGTTGGTACCACCGCCCAGGACCGTGGCGAGGGCCGACGTCGTCAGGGTGAGGGTGGCGGTCTGTGGAGTGCCGCTGGTGTCCCTGACGGTGATGACGATGTTTCGGCTCGCGTCGGTGGAGAGATCGATGTCGGTGACCCTGCCGGCCGGCTGTGCGACGCCGTCGACGGTGATGGTGAAGGTGTAGGGGGCCAGCCCGCCTTCAACGTCGGCGACCATCCGGGTGAGAGGGGGCAGGGTGACGGTGCGGGTTCCGCCGGTGCCGACCGGCGAGTAGCAGCGCCCGGCCGCATCGTAGAAGCGCGCCCCGAGTTTGAGGGCTCCTGCGCCCTGGTAGGCGACGGTCAGGTCGAAGTCGCCGGACACCCCGGAGGTCGCGCCGAAGCCGATGAGGAGGTTTTTGGCACCGGCGTCGACGCAGAGGTCGCGGGCGCCGTTCGGAGCCACGAAGAGCCGGATTTCGGGGAGATAAAGGCCCTGCCATTCGGCGCCCAGGTTGAGCAGGTCGAGGACGTCGGGTGGGGTGGCGTCACCGGAGAGATCGAGCATGCCGGAGCGGAATCCGAAGCCGACCACGTCGGTGGACCCGATGAACGCGAACGGAGGCTGCATGGTGACGAAGGAGGCAATGGCGGGATCGTCGGTGCCGGTGTCGCCGAGGCCCAGGAACCTGGCGTCGGTGCCGCCGTCGTCGCCGAAGATCTGGAAGTCGACGTCCGGCAGGGTGAACGTGACGTCAGGATTCTGCGGATCCGGGACCAGCTCCCCCGGGCTGGGATGCTTGGCTCCGCGCAGGAACGGGGCCTTCAACACAATATTGCTCAGGCTCAGGTCGAGGGTGAAGTCCTCCCCGCCCAGTCCCGGGACCTGCAGTTCGAAGGTGAGGGTGGTGTTGCGGACGTCAATCCACGAGTTTTCACCGAAGGCGTCCGCTCCACCTGCAGTCGCGGCGGGGGTCCAGACCAGACGTTTGCTGACGACGTCGACGCCCAGTTTCAGCCCGGCAGCGAAGGACACCGAGCCGGTGACGGTCACACCGCCGGGGTTCGAGGGGGTTTGCTGATCGTCGACGGTGAACTCGTCGAGGGCTTCCCCGAAATCCCCGAGCTCCGTGCCATCACCGAGCAGGGGTGTGAGTGTATCCAGTAGTGAAGGCATTGCCCAGCTCCTCAGCGGATATCCAGCACGTCAGAATGGAACGATTATGGACCCGCAGTAGAAACTCGACAACCAAAACTCTTGGTTATTTAAAACGTATGTGTTAATTTATTCGATTGTATTTTTGGGCCGGCCCTTTGGGGTCGGGTTTAGCGGGTCGGGTTTAGCGGGTCGGGCGCAGCGTGTCGGCCAGCAGCGGGAGGTTGCTCTCTTCGCCCAGGATCAGTGCGGCCGCCAGTTCAGCAATCCCCGACGACGTCTGGAAACCGTAGCCGCCCTGGCCAGCCAGCCAGAAAAACCCGGCGGCTTCGGGATCAAACCCGACCACCGGCAACCCGGCTTTGGTCGAGGTTCGCAGCCCGGTCCAGGCGCGGTCGATTGAGGTGATTCCCAGGGTGGTCGCCTCATTCAACCGGTGCAGTAACGCCGTCAGGTCGGCGGCGACCGGTTGGGCGTCCTCGGGAACGCTCGGCACCGATTCGCAAGGCGAAATCAGTGCCCCTGCCCCTTCGCGCCGGAAATAGAAGCTGTCGTCGGCGGCCGCGACCATCGGTGTTCCCGGTGCCAGCTCGCCGGTCATGCGCACGACGGCGGCGGTCCGGCGGTAGGGCCGGAGCCCCTGGATTTCCACTCCGGAGATCACCGCAACCTCATCGGCCCACGCCCCCGCGGCGTTCACGAGGACCGCTGAATGAATGGCGTGCGCGCCGGCCCCGACATTCCACCCGTTTTTCAACTGTTGGGCCGAGTGGATCTTGGCCCCGGTAAGGACCGTGACACCGGCGCCGAACGCTACCTGCCGGTGGTGGTCGATCAGGGCAGCGGAATCGAGCCCCACCGAGGTGGTGTCAATGCCCGCGGCGGCGAACGTTTCCGGCCGGAGCTGCCGGCACAGGGACAGCGCTTCCTGGTGGCTGATCGCGGTCATGGCGCCACTGGAGCGTTCAGCGACGTCCTGCTCGGATCCGATCAGCATGAAGCTGCGCGGCGCAAGGAGTTGGAGGTTGTGGTCTTTTTCGGTGGTGCGCAGCAGGTCGAGGGTGCGATTGGTGAGCTGCTGCACCGCGGGAGGTCCGTAGCTGGGGATGAGTTGCCGGGCTGATCTGGAGGAGGCGTGGTAGGCGAGCTCCTGTTCGGCCTCCACGAGGACCACCGTGCAGTGCCCGGCGAGCCGCGAGGCCAGGGACAACCCGGCGATGCCGCCACCGACAATCAGAACATCAGCGTTGAGTGCCATGCCTGCAGCCTACCCGGCGGCCCGGGTCGATTCCGGGAGGACAGCAGTTCGGTGAGCAATACGGACGCCGGGGGCGTGTCACCGAACCGGGTTCACGACGCCGGCCGGGCTTGCTGGGTGCCGGGGCTGGACAGTTCGCTGGCTAGGTGGCGGCCGCGACGTCGTCGCGCGCCCCGATGAACGCCTGCACACACGCCTCGATGTCCTCGGCGCTGTGGGCGGCGGACAGCTGCACCCGGATCCGGGCGGCACCGCGAGGCACCACAGGAAAACTGAACGCCGTAACAAACACGCCGCGAACCAGCATGGCGTCGGCGGTCTTGGCCGCCAGTGCGGCGTCGCCGAACATCACCGGGATGATCGCGTGCTCGCCGTCGAGCAGTTCGAAGCCTTCCTCGGTCATCCGGCGCCGGAACAGTGCCGAGTTTTCCTCGAGTTGCGCCCGCAGGTCGGCGCTGTTCTGGACCAGGTCGAGGGCGGTGAGGGTGGCGGCGACGATTGACGGTGCCAAAGAGTTCGAGAACAGGTACGGCCGGGCACGCTGGCGAAGGAGCGCGACGATCTCGGCGTGCGCTGCGACGTAGCCGCCAGATGCCCCGCCCAGTGCCTTCCCGAAGGTACCGGTGTAGATGTCCACCCGGTTGGAGACTCCGGCGTGCTCGGGCGTGCCGGCTCCGGTTTGGCCCATGAAGCCGACCGCATGTGAATCATCCACCATGACCATCGCACCGTACTGCTCGGCGAGGTCGCAGATGGCCTCCAACGGAGCGAGGTAACCGTCCATCGAGAACACCCCGTCGGTGACGATCAGGGTCCGGCGGGCTCCTGCGGCCTCCTTGAGCTTCGCTTCCAGATCGGTCATGTCACGGTTGGCGTAGCGGTACCGCTGGGCCTTGGACAGTCGGATGCCGTCGATGATCGACGCATGGTTCAGCGCATCAGAAATCACCGCGTCTTCGGCAGTCAACAGGGACTCGAAGACCCCGCCGTTGGCGTCGAAGCACGAGGAGAACAGGATGGTGTCTTCGGTGCCAAGGAATTGTGACACCCGGGCCTCGAGTTCCAGGTGGAGATCCTGGGTGCCGCAGATGAACCGGACGGAGGCCATACCGAACCCGCGGTCATCGAGCGCCTGTTTCGCGGCGGCGATGATGTCCGGGTGATCGGCCAATCCCAGGTAGTTATTGGCGCAGAAGTTCAGTACCCGCTGGGGGGCGCCGTCGAGCGTTGCCGCTTCAATATGGTTGGACTGCGGGGAGGAAATCCGCCGCTCATTCTTGAACAGACCCGCGCTGCGGATACCGTCCAGCTCCTCGGTCAGCTGATCCTGAATGCTCGTGTACATGATGCTCCTTAGAATCCGGTCCAGTCCAGGACCACTTTGCCGCTGGCCCCGTTGCGTGCTGTATTAAAGCCCTTCTGCCACTGCGACGCGGGCAGGGTATCGGTAACCACGCTCGAGATCGCCTGCTGCAGAATTGGGTTGGACTGCAGCATGGCGCTCATGGCGTACCAGGTTTCGAACATCTCGCGGCCGTAGATGCCCTTCAGGGTGAGCATGTGCGTGACCATCTTGGCCCAGTCGATGGTGATATCGGCTGACGGCAGCCCGAGCATGGCGATCCGGCCGCCATGGTTCATGTTGTCGATCATCTCCGGCAGGGCCGTGGGGTGGCCGGACATCTCCATGCCGACGTCGAACCCTTCCCTCATCCCGAGCTTGCGCTGCGCGTCAACGATCCGGGTGGTGCTGACGTTCACGGCCAGGTCAGCACCGACGGTGAGTGCCAGATCGAGCCGGGGCTGGAAGACGTCGGTGACGGCAATGTAGCGAGCGCCAGCGTGGCGGGCGACGGCGGCAGCCATCAGTCCGATTGGTCCGGCCCCCGTTATCAGCACGTCCTCGCCGACGAGGGGGAAACTCAGGGCAGTGTGGACTGCGTTGCCGAAGGGGTCGAAGATGGCGCCCAACTCGGGGGTGATGCCTGCGGGGTGCACCCAGACGTTCGGTTCAGGTATCACCACAAACTCGGCGAAGGCGCCGTCGCGCTGTACGCCGACGCTGGCGGTCCTGATACACATTTGACGGCGACCGGCGCGGCAGTTGCGGCACGTTCCGCAGACGATATGGCCTTCACCGGAGACCCGGTCGCCCACCTTGACGTCTCGCACGCCGTTGCCGAGTTCAACCACTTCACCGTAGAACTCGTGCCCCGGAATCAGGGGTGCGTTGATGGTGCTGGCGGCCCATTGGTCCCAGGACTCGATGTGAAGATCGGTGCCACAGATCCCGGTGGTCATCACGCGGATCTTGACTTCGCCGAGACCCGGCGTCGGCTCGGGCCGGTCGACCAGTTCGAAACCGGGGTGCGGACCGGACTTGTAAAGCGCCTTCACTGAGGGGTTCCTTCCACCCGCACGCGGTAGGTAAGCGTGGTACGCCCCGGCGCGTGCAGTTCATCCTGGACGGTGCTGTGGCACCATCGTCAGCGTATCAGCCGGGTTCCGGCAAAGCCGGGTTGCGGCTGGCTAGTCCTGCAGCGCCACGCACATCACCGATGCGTCGTCCGCTGTTTCGCCGATCTCCTGCTGGGTAATGCGCAGGGTCAACATGAGCTCCTGTGCACCACCGGGGGTGCTGACCGCATCGAGGAAAGCCTCGGGGCCCGCCACCAGACCCAGATCGACTGCCCGCCAGGCACCATCCGAAGCGAGCGCCACGGTGTGCGCTTTCCTCACTGTCACCAGTCTGGCTCGCTCGGCTGCTTCGGGTTCCCGCCGGGCCACCCAGACGCCGTGCTCGGTATTACGGTCCCGCCGGGCCTGCAGGTGGTCGGCGCGTGTTCCGGTGGGTTCGCTGATCGGAACTCCAGCGTGCAGCCAACTTCCGTCGTACCGGCGGGCCACGACGTGGCAGTCGGCGAGGCTGAGCACCTGGACGCCGTCGTCGGCGGCGGTCACCAGGGAGACCGCAGCGCTGGGGAAAAAGTGGGACCGAGCGCCGACCAGCCGCTGCCCGAGCGCATCAACGGTTTTCAGTGCCGCGGACAGAACCTCGCGGGGATCCGCGGGGCCGGCGTGTTCAGCCAGCGCGAGGTTGAGGACCTGCGCGTACCAGGACGGGTTGGATGCCCCGGGCAGGTCGATCTCTGCCAGTAGGGACGTGGCGCCGTCAATCATCCACGCGGCGTTGCGCCGGTAGCCGCAGGCGTCTTCCATGATGTGGTTATCGCCCTCGGTCTGGACACGGGACAGGTGGGTCCAGACCGGCTTCTCAGCGCTCACCGTCGGCCAGCCTGTTCGCCACGAGGATCCTTTCAGGGAGAAACGGTGAGCAACCTGGACGTTCGCAGAGGTAATGTTGCCCCCTTTTTGTCCAGATTGCCCACCTCAATTGGGAGCGGCGGGTTAGCCCTCGACGCCGAGGCGCTGCAGGATCAGTTCCCGCACCCGACCGGCGTCGGCCTGGCCGCGGGTGGCTTTCATGACGCCGCCCACGATCGCGCCGACAGCCTGCACCTTGCCGCCGCGGATCTTGTCGGCGACATCGGGCTGGGCTGCCAGTGCTGCATCGATCGCCTCAAGCAGCGGACCGTCGTCGGACACGACCGCCAGCCCGCGGGCCTCGACCACCTCGGTGGGTGTGCCTTCGCCGGCGAGGACGCCGTCGAGCACCTCCCGGGACAGCTTGTCGTTGATCTTGCCGGACTCGATCAGCGAGTTCAGTTCGACGATCAGCTCGGGGGTGACACCCAGCTCGGACGGCTCGACGTCGGCCACCTTCGCCCGGCGGGAAATCTCGCCCATCCACCATTTACGGGCGACGGCGGGTTTGACTCCGGCAGCGATGGTGTCCTCGATGGAGGACATCACACCGGCGTTGACGACGTCACGGAACTCGGCGTCGGAGTAGCCCCAATCCTGCTGCAGCCGTTTGCGGCGTTCGGCCGGTGGCTCGGGCAGTTCGGAGCGGAGCCGCTCGATCCACTCCTCGGTGGTGACGATAGGCACCAGATCGGGTTCGGGGAAATAGCGGTAGTCGTCGGCGTCGGACTTGGGACGGCCCGACGTCGTCGAGCGGGTGTCCTCGTGCCAGTGGCGGGTTTCCTGGATGATGGCGATCCCGGAATCGAGCACCGCTGCGTGGCGCTGGATCTCATACCGGACGGCGTGCTCGACGGCGCGCAGCGAGTTCACGTTCTTCGTCTCGGTGCGGGTGCCGAACTTCTCCTGCCCCTTGGGCTTGAGGGAGACGTTCGCGTCACAGCGGACGTTGCCGCGTTCCATTTTGGCGTCAGACACGCCAAGGTTTTTGACGATCTCGCGGATCGCAGCGACGTACGCCTTCGCCAGCTCGGGAGCGCGGGCACCGGCACCGACAATCGGCTTGGTGACAATTTCCACGAGGGGCACTCCGGCGCGGTTGTAGTCCACAAGGGAGAACTCGGCGCCCTGGATCCGACCGGTGGAGCCACCCATGTGGGTCAGCTTTCCGGCGTCCTCTTCCATATGGGCGCGCTCAATCTCGACGGTGAACACGGTGCCGTCAGCCAGCTCAATGTCAATGGACCCGTCATAGGCGATCGGGTCCTCGAACTGGGAGGTCTGGAAGTTCTTCGGTGTGTCCGGGTAGAAATAGTTCTTCCGGGCGAAGTAGCACTTCTCGGCGATCTTGCAGCCCAGCGCCAGCCCGATCTTGATGGAAGACTCCACCGCCACCCGGTTCACTACCGGCAGCACACCCGGCAGACCAAGGTCCACCGGGGTGACGTTGGTGTTGGGGGTGTCACCAAACGCGTTGGGTGCCGAGGAGAACATTTTGGTCTGGGTGTTCAACTCCACATGGACCTCGAAGCCCAGCACCGGATCATACTTCTCGAGGGCTTCCTCGAAGGTCAGAATGTCTTCAGTTGCCATAGCCATCAGTTGGTTCCTCCTGCAGTGCTAGTCTCCACGCGGTCGGCTGCGCCGCCGGACCGCAAAGCGTCAGGCCTCAGCTCCGGAGCGCGATCCAGCAGCGGACCGCCCCAGCTGGCTTCGAGCAGTGATTCCAGCACCGCGCCCACCCGGTACAGCCGGGCGTCCTGGCGGGCGGGAGCCAACAGCTGGATACCGACGGGCAGCCCATCCTCGTCGGCGAGGCCGCCGGGCAGGGACAGCCCGGGTATGCCTGCCATGTTCGCTGGGATAGTGGCTACGTCGTTCAGGTACATGGCCAGCGGATCGTCGAGCTTCTCCCCCAGCTTGAAGGCAGTGGTCGGCGAAGTCGGGGAGATCAGGATGTCGGCCTGCTTGAAGGCCGCATCGAAGTCCCGCTGAATCAGCGTGCGGACCTTCTGCGCCGAGCCGTAATAGGCGTCGTAGTAGCCGGCGCTTAGCGCATAGGTGCCCAGGATGATGCGCCGTTTGACCTCGTCACCGAAGCCTGCGGCACGCGTGGCGCCCATGACACGTTCGATGGTGGGTGCGCCGTCGGGCACCACCCGAAGACCAAACCGGACGCCGTCGTACTTGGCAAGGTTTGAGGACGCCTCGGAGGGCATGATCAGGTAATAGGCGCCCAGCGCGTACTCGAAATTGGGGCAGGACACCTCGACAATCTCGGCGCCCGCACCACGGAGCAGTTCCAACGATTCCTGGAACCGGGTCAGCACACCGGACTGGTACCCCTCGCCCTGCAGTTCCTTGATGACGCCGATGCGCATGCCGTCTACGTTGCCCATTCGGGCAGCCTCGACGAGCGCACCGAGAGGGTCGGTGAGGGAGGTGGAGTCGTTGGGGTCGTGACCGCCAATGACCTCGTGGAGCAGCGCCGAGTCCAGCACGGTCCGCGAAACGGGGCCAATTTGGTCCAGCGACGACGCCATCGCGATGGCACCGTACCGAGAAACTCCGCCGTAGGTCGGCTTCACGCCGACCGTGCCGGTGACAGCGCCGGGCTGGCGGATGGAACCGCCGGTATCGGTGCCAAGCGCGAGCGGCACCTCGAAAGCGGCGACGGCGGCAGCTGAGCCACCGCCCGATCCGCCGGGGATTCGATCCAGATCCCACGGGTTACGGGTGGGGCCATACGCCGAGTGCTCGGTTGAGGAGCCCATGGCGAACTCGTCCAGGTTGGTCTTGCCGAGGATGGGCATACCCGCGGCCCGGAGTCGGCGGATCACTGTGGCGTCGTAGGGGCTGTGCCAGCCTTCAAGGATCTTCGAGCCGGCGGTGGTGGGCTGGCCCTTGGTGACGATGAGGTCCTTGACCGCGATCGGAACGCCGGCCAGCGGGTGGAGGTCCTCGGACTTGGCACGAGCCTGATCCACTTCGGCGGCGACGGCGAGCGCCTCGTCGGTATTGACGTGCAGGAAGGCGTGGACACCGTCGTCGCCGCCGTCCACGTGGGCAATCCGGTCGAGGTGAGCCTGAGTGGCTTCAACGGCCGAGA
Organism: Arthrobacter sp. CAL618; assembly: GCF_000468215.1. Lineage (NCBI taxonomy): Bacteria > Bacillati > Actinomycetota > Actinomycetes > Micrococcales > Micrococcaceae > Arthrobacter > Arthrobacter sp. CAL618. The sequence continues at coordinate 29,149 of NZ_ASZW01000208.1, forward strand.
TTTCCCTGGCAACGAGTTTCTGGGCGAGCGCCGCGGCGCTGAGCCGAATCAGTTCAGTCATGGGTTACTCCCCGTCCAGGATGGCTGGGACCTTGAAGCGTCCGTCAGCGTTGTCGGGTGCACCGGAGAGGGCTTCCTCGTTGGTGAGGGTCTCACCGATCACGTCTTCGCGGTACACGTTGCTCAGCGGAATGGGGTGGCTGGTGGTGGGGATGTCATCGCCTGCCACCTCGCTGACCCGCTTGATCGAGTCAACAATTACTGCCAGCTCACCGGTCATCCGGTCCAGCTCTTCGGCGCTCATGTCGATGTGGGCAAGCCGCGCCAGATGCGCAACGTCCTCACGGTTGATCTCAGCCATAAATCTCCCATGGTCAATGAATTGGTGTTTGGTTCCAGTCTACGTGCGGTGCACGCCCCGACCGATTCGGCCTGGCACGGGGAACACTGCGGTTCAGGCTCCGGGCAAGGGTGGGGCGGTGGCCTGGTAGGTGTGGCCGGTGGGTGTAGTGACGCGGAGGGTGTGGCGGGATCCTGGATGTGGTCCTGCCGTCCAGCCGGGTCGTTCCTTGGTGTGGTTGCAGGCTTCACAAAGCCCTGCCCCGTTCGCCACCGAGGTAGGTCCATCCTTGTGCCAGGGGATGATGTGGTCATAATGCCGGATCGGCGCGTCGCAGTAAGGGGTGCGGCAGGTGGCGTCGCGAGCGCTGATGAACCTGCGTTGCGCCGGGGTGAAGAGCCGTGCTTTGGAGTCCATGGCCACCAGGTCTGCGGTTGTTGGGGCCGTGTAGAGGCGACGAAGCCACACTTCGAAGGTCGGGGGCCCCTGGTCAGAGTGTTCCTCAGAGCCGTGCGGTGTCGCAGATCTGTTGTCGCTCCGTGAAGGCGAAGGTATCGCACCGGGGTGGATGAGGTCTCGGGCCCACGCTGACGGGACGATGCCGTAGCCGGGGATCCGGGCTGGTTCGCTATCGCCCTGAAAAAGGGACCGGTCGGTCATGATGACCTGCAGCTCGACCCGGGAGACGCCCCCGGGTGTCCCGGTGACCCGCTCGACGAGGGCATCGGCCATGAGCTGACCCCGGGACCGGGTGTCCCCGGTGGCCCGTGCCGTATCAGCGTGCCTGGTCAACGCGGCGTAGGCGGCCACGGCGTTTTTCACCGGCAACAACGCACTGAGGTAAGCCATCGTGTCCGGTGCCGGCCGAATGCTCACGAACCGTTCATTTGCCGCGTGGGCAGCCCGGTTGACCACGGCGCGCGGGTCCCTGCGGTAGCTTGCGGTCCGGGCCGCGGCGATGATGGCCTTGTCGCCCTGCCCCTCAAATGTCCCGGTGTCGGGGCAGAGTTCCTCGTCGACGGCGGACCGGTCAGCGGCGGACAGGCACGCGGTTTCCTTCACGATCAACGTTGCGCGCCATTCATTCAGCTGCCCGTTATGCAGGGCCGCCAACGTATGCGGCATCTCCGTCACCAGCGCCCTCGCGAGCCCAAGGAGACGGCTGCCGCGGGCTGGGGATTCACGCCGGGCCAGTGCGATCTGCGCGCTGACACCCTTCCCCTGCTCCGCAGCGGGTGTCCCGGCCTTGGCTTGGGTTTGGCGTTCCAGCACGTCAACGGCGACGGAGATCTGGGCCTGCACCCCAGCGATCGCCGATTTCAAATCCTCCAGGTCACGTAGCTGATCGATCAGCCCCGCAGCGTTGGCAGCTGGCCGAAGCGCCCCTAAAGCTACAGCCAATGCTCGTGTGGAACCCACACCAGCACCCACACCCGCACCCGCACCAGGGGTTTTCGACCCCCAGCCACCCGCAACAGGGGAACCCGTAGTGGCCTTCTCGCCACGACCCGCAGCGCCGCGCGGAGCCGTTGCCTGAGAGGTAAATCCCCTCCTGCTCAACGATGGAGCTGCGCGTCCGTCCATACCTCAATAGTCCCAAACGCCCGCCGATAGGTCAGGAGCTTTCGGGCTTATGTGGATAAATCTCTCGAACAAATATTCGACACTAAAGCGTGCGCAGACACCCCCTGGGTGACACCCCGCGCGCCAAGCCAGCAGTTGCTTTCCTCGGTGGAAAGTGATTACACTTTCCATCATGGAAAACAACTTGCCTCCGTCGTCGCCGGGCCAGTCGGACTCGGCCGCCGCCCTGCTGGCCGACGTCGATAGTGACCGCTCAGCTCTCATCTCGCGCATGAACACACCACGATGGGTTGCCCCTACGTTCGGCGCCATTGCCGCCGTCTGTGTCGCTTCGCCCGCAGCCGGAGACAACCGCTCGGGCAACTCGGCCCTGCTGATCATCGTCGGAATCATGGTTGTCTATCTGTATCATCGGGCGACCGGCGTCAAACTCGGCAGCATCGGTTGGGAGGCCTGGCTGATCTACGCCGCCACCCTGATTTCCTGCCTGCTGCTGCTCAGCGTCTCCTTGGGGCTTGTCTCTCTCGAACTGCACTGGTGGGTTGCTGCGCCCACCGTAGCCGCTTTCGGCGCTGGCACTATCGGAGCCCACTACTTCACGCGAAGCGCCCTGAGCCGGATCCGCCATGCCCGCTGATCTGTCCGAAACAAACGGCGGCGTCTTCAACGAACTGATTCATGCCCCACTACGGTTCCGAATTTGCGGACTTCTACGCAATGTTAAAAGCGCCGACTTCTCAGCGATTCGTGACTCACTCGCTGTTGGGGATGCTGCGCTGTCCAAACATCTGAAGGTTTTGGTCGACGGTGGTTTTGTGTCGATGACCAAGTCATCATCGGTCGGGCGCCCGGATGCCCGGCGAATCAGCTGGCTCTCTTTGACCCCCCAGGGTAGGAGTGCTTTTGATTCCCACCTCGCCGCCCTCCGCGCGATTGCCACAGGAGTCATCGACGACGGCGACTGACCCGTCGCACACTCTGCCGCCATTCGCCCTGAACCGCTGGGCGGCGCTTGAACACCGTCGCGTGACAGACAAACTTGACGCTCTGATGTCGCTGCAGCCCGGGAATATTGCAACCGGCCGGGGGGTTACTTTTCGAGTAACCACATGGAAAGAGAGTTAGTTATGCGTGCGATTCGTCAGCACACCTTCGGGGAACCCTGGGATGTCCTCCAGGTCGATGAAGTCACCACCCCAGAACCCGGTCCAGGGCAGGTGCGGGTACGCACCCTCCTGTCCCCCATTCACAACCACGATCTCTGGACCGTCCGCGGAACCTATGGCTTCAAACCCGAGCTTCCCGCCCAGGCGGGCTCTGAGGCAGTAGGAGTCATTGACGCTTTGGGTGACGACGTCGAGCACCTCTCCTTGGGACAGCGCGTCGCTACCGGTGGGACGTTCGGCGTCTGGGCCGAGTTCTTCATCGCCCAGGCACAGGGTCTGGTACCCGTCGATGAAGGTGCAACCGATGAAGTTGCGTCCCAACTGGTCTCAATGCCATTCTCCGCCATCGCACTACTCGACTGGCTCAACCTCACCGAGGGTGACTGGATCATCCAGAACGCCGCAAACGGCGCCGTCGGACGCCTGATCGCCCAGCTCGCTCCTACCCGCGGCATCAACGTCGTCGGCCTCGTCCGCCGTGACGCGGGCGTCGACGAACTCGCAGCTCAGGGTATCGAACGGATCGTTTCCACCGAGACCGCAGGCTGGGAGGACCGGGTCGCTGAACTCACGGGGGGCGCCAAGATTGTCGCCGGCGTGGATTCGGTGGGCGGCGACGCCAGCAACGAGGTGCTGTCGCAGCTCGGCGAGAATGGCACGCTCGTGGTGTTCGGAGCGATGGGTGGAGGCACCATGACATTGAGTTCCGGCTCGATCATCTTCAAGAACCTGACGGTCAAGGGCTTCTGGGGCAGCACCGTGATGCGCGAGCTACCAGCCGGTCGTCGCGGCGAGCTGTTCAGCGAACTGCTGCTCCGGGTCAACGACGGCACCCTCTCCTTCCCCATCGAAGCTGCCTACACTCTGGATCAGGTGCAGGAAGCCTCCCGGGCAAACTTCGTGGCGGGCCGCAAGGGCAAGGTCATGATCCGGCCGTAGCTTGTCCCACCGGTGCAGGTCTTCCCATCTTCCGGGAGACCTGCACGGCCGGGAGACTTGCACGGTCGCGGTGGCTCTAGAGGGACAATCTGAACACCCAGAGCAGGATTTCCTCGTCGCGCACCCACCAGTCGCGTTCGGGTTGACGCTCGAAACCCAGCGAATGATACAGAGCATGGGCGCGGGTCATGTCGGAGCCGCTGGTCAGGCTGACCGCCGTGATTCCGTCCAGCGAACGGGCATGCTCAATGATCGCCTCAACCATCAACCGGCCCACCCCGCCGCGCTGAACCGTCGGGTCCACCGCCAGCATCCTGAACTCCAGCTCGCCGGTGACCGCAATGTCGGTATACCGCTGCCCCTCGAACGTGATGGCCACCGAGGCAACGACGACGCCCGCGCGCTCCGCCACCCAGATTTCGGCGTGCTCGGCGCGGTGTTCGACGTCGGCCAGCACCCGCATGTACGGATGATCGGGAGCCTCGAAGTACCCCGCCTCAAGGTAGGCAGCACACGTGATGCGGCGGACGTCGTCGTAATCCGTCTCGGTGACGGGACGGATCGTGAGGTCAGTTGGAGCGTGGGAGTTCATCAAATCCTCATCAGGGAACAAACGGGGACGACGCCGAAACGTTGCCTTTCAATTCTGCCTCACCCCGGACAGATCGTTCAGCCGCGCTACTGGGCTGAGACTTCGCTGCCACCTGGACCATGACAACCCTGCCACGGACCGGCGGCAGCAAATCCAGTTCAGGGACCAGCGTGGACGGTCACTGACACCTCGCCACAGACTGGCGCCCTGAAATACCCCACGAGTAGTCCCGTTGCCTGAAATACCGCCCCCAGATCAGCCATTCACCCATCGTAATGGGGGTCTTGATAGGCAAGCCTGTGCTTGCCTATACTGATGGTTATGGTTGACGTGTTCCGGGCTCTCGACGACGAAACCAGACGCACCATTCTCGATGAGCTGTCGTCGCGCGACGGTCAGACCCTGTTCGAGATCTGCTCGATACTCGCCATGCGCCACAACCTCAGCCTGACCCGCCAAGCCATCTCCCAGCACCTGGGTGTCCTTGAATCGGCCAGGCTCGTTGCGACCGAGCGTCGGGGACGCTCCAAGTTCCACTACTTTAATCCCGCACCACTTGCCGAAATTGCCGATCGCTGGCCTATTCAAAAGAGGATCCAATGAAAATTGCACTGACCAGCCTGTTCGTCGACGACCAGCGGGCGGCACTGGCGTTCTACACCGACGTCCTCGGCTTCACCAAGGGCCACGACATCCCGTTGGGTGATGACTTTTGGCTCACCGTTCGGTCACCCGAATCCCCGGACAGCCCAGAGCTTCTCCTGGAGCCGGCCAGCCACCCCGCGGTGAAACCGTACCGTGACGCGCTGACGGAGGATGGCATTCCCTTGGCCCAATTCGCGGTTGAGGATCTCACCTCCGAGTACGCCAGATTGACGGGCCGCGGCGTGGTGTTTACCCAGCCGCCCACCGACATCGGAACCGCCCTGATGGCCGTCTTCGACGACACTTGCGGCAATCTGATTCAGCTGATCGAAATGAAGCAGGCTTGAAGGGCGGCAACCAGCCGATGACCACCGCTGGTGCCTGGGTCGCCTCCGCTGTTGCTACCATTTCGCGTATCCAGTAGCGCCGATCCGGGAGGGCGCCTCCTCCCGAACAGTACAGAGGAGAGGCGTCATGAGCGAAGCACGCAGGCGGGAACTAGGGGACACCGATGCCCCGGTCGAGGACGAACTGAAGGAATCCTTCGATAGCACTGTTGAGGAGGGTGCCGAGCGGCTGCAACGGACCTTCCGGAACATCCTTGTTACGGGTGTTTTTGGCGGTTTCGAGATAGGCCTCGGCATCATGGCTTACCTTGCTGTGCTGCACGAGACGGACAATCATCTCCTCGCGGGCCTTGCGTTCAGCGTGGGCCTCGTTGCCCTTTTCCTGGCACATAGCGAACTGTTCACCGAAAACTTCCTGATGCCGGTCGCAGCCGTCGTCGCGAAAGAAGGCAGTCTGCTTCAGCTGGTCAAACTCTGGGGCGGCACCCTGGTGGCCAATCTGGTCAGCGGCTGGGCATTCGTCTGGATTGTCATGCAGGCCTTCCCTGAGTGGACCGGGACAGTCGCCGAGAGCGCCCACCACTTCATCGACGCGCCGTTCTCCATGCAGGTTGTGGCCCTGGCGGTGCTCGGCGGCAGCACCATTACGCTGATGAGCCGAATGCAGCAAGGGACCTCGAATGACGTCGCCAAGATCGTCGCGACGGTGATCGGCGGATTCCTCCTTGCGGGTCTGCAACTGTTCCACAGCATCCTGGATTCGCTGCTCATTTTCGCCGCGATCCATTCCGGCGCGGCCATCACTTACCTGGAATGGCTTGGCTGGTTTGGGTACACCCTGGCCTTCAATATGCTCGGTGGACTCCTGCTTGTTACGCTGCTGCGGCTCGTGCGCACCAAGGAACTGATCGAGAAGCGTCGCGACGAGGCTCCGGAAAACCCTGACGCACCCCACGAGAGTTGACGACGTCGGAGCGCCGGCAGTCAGGCGCGGCGGTAGCCGGTGCCGTCCGGCCGGCGGACCAGGTGGCCGTAATCGACCAATGCCCGGCGCAAGGTCGGGATATCACGGGTCACCGTAGCCAGGACGAGGCCTGGTCCGGGCTGTCGCTGCTTCTCATCCCGGGGCAATTCCATCCGGGGCGGCGGTGAGCGCCGTCACCCTGCCGACCAGATCGGGCGAACCGGCAACGGTGAACGCCATGAACCGCTCGGCCTCGTCCGGGCCGCCGGCGAGCGCCGTGGTGAGCTCGGGGCGGAGCACCGTGGCACCCGCCTCCTCGGCGATCAGGGCACCGGCGGCCCAGTCGTGTTCGTTCAGACCGCGTTCCACGTATCCGTCGAGGGTGCCGTCGGCGACCATGCACAGGTCAAGGGCCGCCGACCCGATCCGTCGGATATCGCCAAACCCCTCCATGAGTGAGGCCAGCTCCCCCACTTGCTGGACCCGGGCTTCGGCGTCGTAAGTGAATCCTGTGCCGAGCAGCGTGCCCTTACGGCCCACCTCTGGCCCTTCCAAGCGGACGATCCGGCCGTGATCCCGCAGCCAGGCCCCCTGGCCGCGGGCAGCCCAGTAGATCCGGTCCAGCGCTGGGGCGTGCACCACCCCGGCCAGCCAGCGGCCGTCAGCGTCGGCTGCCGCGACCGAGGTGCAGTAGTAGACAATGTTGCGGATGAAATTGGTGGTCCCATCCAGCGGGTCGATGGACCATCGCACCTGTCCGGCTCCCGTCGTGCGATCGGGGACCGTGGTTCCCAGCTCTTCGCCGGTGATCACATCGTGGGGTCGTGACCGGGAAATCACATCCCGGACGGCGCGTTCGGCTGCCACATCGAAGGCGGTCACCCAGTCGCTGTCCGAGCTCTTGTTCTGCGCGCCGAGCGTCTCGATACTGCGCCGCGCCAAAACGTCGGCCCCCGCCGAGGCAGCCTGCTTCGCCAGGTGCAGCAGTTCCGTCGGGGATACGTTCACGCTGGGCCCTCCTGGAGTAGCCGGGTGAAGCCGTCCTCGTCCAGCACGGTCAACCCGAGCGCTTCGGCCTTGTCGAGTTTGGTGCCAGCGTTTTCCCCGGCCACCACATAGTGGGTGTTTTTCGAGACTGAACCGGATGCCTTGCCGCCACGCTGGATGATCGCTTCCTTCGCCTCGTCGCGGCTGTAGCGTTCCAGCGAGCCGGTGACGACGACGGTCATGCCCTCCAGGGTGCGCGGCATGGAGGTGTCGACGTCGTCCTCCATCCGCACCCCAGCGGCAGCCCACGAATCGATGATCTCCCGATGCCAGTCTTCGGCAAACCATTCGGTGAGCGCTGCGGCAATGGTGGGGCCGACGCCGTCGACGTTCGCCAACTCCTCCTCCGAGGCCGCGCGGATCCGTTCCATCGACCCGAACGCGGTGGCCAGGGCACGCGAGGCGGTAGGCCCGACATGCCGGACGGACAGGGCGACCAGGACCCGNCCACAGTGGCTGCTGCTTCGCCTTCTCCAGTTCGGTGAACAGCCGGCGCGTGTTGGCGCTGGGTTCGGACGGTTTCTTGGCGGTGCCCTTGGTGTAGAAGTAGGGCACCAGTTCCTTGCCGACCACTTCCCCCTTGACCCGCTTGTCACGCAGGATCCGCACATCGGCGAGCGCCTCGGGTGTGAGGTCAAACAGTTGAGCCTCGGACGTCAGCGGCGGCTCCTCCGGTTCGGCGGGCTGGGTCAGGGCGATTGCCGCTTCCCAGCCCAGGGCCTCAATGTCGAAGCCTCCGCGTCCGGCCAGGTGGAACACGCGTTCCCTCAGCTGCGAGGGGCAGGACCGGGCGTTGGGGCAACGGATGTCGACGTCGCCCTCCTTCGCCGGCGCCAGGGGGGTCCCGCAGGACGGGCACTCGGTGGGCATCACGAATTCGCGTTCGGTACCATCACGGAGCGCGACGACGGGGCCCACGATTTCCGGGATGACATCACCGGCCTTGCGGAGGACCACCATGTCGCCGATCAGGATCCCCTTGGCCTTCACCACGTCCTGGTTGTGCAGGGTGGCCATTTCGACGGTGGAGCCCGCCACCTTGACCGGCTCCATCATCCCGAACGGGGTGACCCGGCCGGTGCGGCCCACGTTCACCCGGATATCCAGCAGCCGGGTGTTGACCTCTTCCGGTGGGTATTTGAAGGCCACCGACCAGCGGGGCACACGCGAGGTGTGGCCCAGTGCCCGCTGCAGGCCGAAGTCGTCCACCTTGACGACGATGCCGTCGATCTCGTGGAACAGGTCGTGCCGGTGCGTGCCGTAGTGCTCAATGAACTCGACCACCGCCGGGGCGTCGTCGAGCACCTTGAAATAGGGCGAGGTGGGCAGTCCCCACTCCTTCAGCAGGCGGTAGGTCTCCGACTGGGACTGGGCTGCCAGGCCTTCGCGGACGCCGATACCGTGCACGTACATGTCCAGGGGCCGCTCGGCCGTCAGCGCCGGGTCCTTCTGGCGCAGGGATCCCGCCGCCGCGTTGCGGGGGTTGGCGAACGGTGCCTTGCCTGCGGCGACCATCCTCTCGTTGAGTTGGGCGAACGCAGCCGACGGGAAAAACACCTCGCCGCGCACCTCCATC
>NZ_ASZW01000208.1:38358-40283 GCF_000468215.1 Arthrobacter sp. CAL618
CCCGTCCCGGCGAGGGTCCGGGGGATCGATTTGATCGTGAGGACGTTGTGGGTGATGTCCTCACCGGTGGCACCGTCGCCACGGGTCGCCGCTCGCACCAGTTCACCGTTCCGGTACAGCAGGTTGACGGCGAGTCCGTCGATCTTCAGCTCGGTCAACCATTTGATGGCGCTGCCTGGGCTGACCGATTCGACGCTCGCGGCAGCCCGGCTCACCCAGACGTCCAGCTCGGCCAGGGAGAAGACGTCCTCCAGGCTGTACATGCGTTGCAGGTGGTCGACGGCGGCGAAGGCCGAGGAGGCATCGCCGCCGACTTCCTGGGTGGGCGAATCGTTGGCGATCAGCTCCGGATGCAGTGCCTCGATTCTTTCCAGCCGCCGGAACAGCTCATCGAACTCCGCGTCGGAAATTGTCGGCGCGTTCTCGTTGTAGTAGGCGAACCGGTGCCGGCGCACCTCCTCCGCCAGGGAGTCGTATTCCTCACGCAGGGAATCGACCGGCGTCTGGTCCGCGGTAAGCTCTATGCCTGATTTGTCAGTTGTTCTGGCCACAGTCCTATCTTGCCTCAGTCCCCCGCACCTGCGACATCCACGACGATGACTGAAATGTTGTCTCTGCCGCCGGCCCGGAGCGCTGCCTGGACGAGGGCTTCGCTAGCATCCTGCGGGTGAGGGAGCGACGTGAGGAGGTCAAAGATCTGCTCGTCCCCCACCTCGTTGATCAGCCCGTCGGAGCACACCAGGATCCGGTCGCCGATGGCGGCCGGGATCAGCCAGAAGTCGGCGTCGATGTCGCTTCCGGTGCCCAAAGCGCGGGTCACCACGTGGCGTCGCGGATGGGTGAGTGCTTCCTCGGGGGTGATGCGACCGTAGTCGACGAGTTCCTGAACCTCCGAGTGGTCGATGGTGATCTGTTCCAGTCCGCCCTGGCTGAGGCGGTAGGTGCGGGAATCGCCAACGTTGAAAGCCAGCCAGTACGGGGCGCCGTCCTCCTGGACGAGGATAGTTCCGCTGAGGGTGGTGCCGGCGCGGCCGCCGGTTTCCGACCTGATCTTTTCGTCGGCGGTGACCAGAAGCTCCTGTAGTTCCTCGGGGTCCATCTCGGGGAACGGCTCTCCCACCAGCCGGCTATCCATCAGCGTGCGGATGCAGATACTGCTGGCGACCTCGCCAGCCTCATGCCCGCCCATGCCATCAGCCACCGCGAAGATAGGGTCAGCTGCGACCAGCGAGTCCTCGTTGTGTTCCCGGCGCAGGCCGACGTCCGACGCGAACCCACAGCTCACCGTCAGGTCCAGACCCGGTGTCTTGTCGGTTGTCATTTCCGTCCTACCATCTAGCTGCCGTCAATGAGGTGTGTCACGAAGTTACTTGGCTACCCTAGCCGAACCGCGCTCTGAGCCCGCGCCGGTGGTACTGCCACGTCCTCGCTGGAGCAGTATCTTCCAGCGGTCCGCTAATCGAGGATCAGCCCGGTCCCGGTGCCGCGGGCGAGCGTTACGGGGTGCACCTCGCCAAACCCTCTGATGGTGCGCGCCTTCTGCGGGATCAGGACGAAGTGTTCGTTGTCGCGCAAGGTGGCGGCGGTGGATGCATCGATCAGGACCGTCCCCGGTTCGGCCAGGGAGGTCAGGCGGGACGCCAGATTCACTGTCGGCCCATAAATGTCGCCCAGTCGGGACAGGATCCGCCCCCACACCAGGGAGACGCGCGCGGAGGGCAGCAGGTGGTCTTCGGTGAAGGCTTTGGCCAGGGCGAGGGAAATTTCGGCACCGGCTTCCGGGGACTCGGCGATGTAGAGCACTTCGTCGCCGATGGTCTTGACCAGTCTGCCGCCTCCCACCGAGATGATTTCGGCGCACACATTCTCGAAGCGCTGCACCAGGTGGGCGAGGGTTCGCTCGTTCATCTGGCGGGACAGGCTGG
>NZ_ASZW01000209.1:0-3040 GCF_000468215.1 Arthrobacter sp. CAL618
CCGACGGCGCGGGCCAGCGGCAGCGGGGCATCGTCCTCGTCACCCAACCTGCCTTCGGCACTGGCCTGCAGCCCGGATTCGGCGCGCAACGCCAACCGTTGCACTGCCGCGTTCAGTTGGCGTCGCCAGGCGTAAACCAGTGTCTTTTCCAGGGGTGCGATAAGTTCGGGAAGCTCGGCGACCAGGGCCTTCCGGGCAGCCGCATCGGAAATTTCCCGCTGCGCCGCCATCTCTTCGACGAGGGCTTCGATCTGCCAAACCACCATCCGGTCAGTCATCTGGCCAATGGCGCGGGTGATGGAGATTGCCGCGTTCTCGGAGACCTTGTCACTGCGGACGAGTTCGATGATGGTAATCAGCGCATCCTGGTCCTTCTCGGTGAAAGCCACGTCCTCGTCGGAGATGTTCGGGAAGCCCATGGCCCGCCACAGCTTGCGCGCCGAGAGCAGCGACACGCCAGCACCGGCCGCAACGTCGCGGCGTCGGAGGGTTCGCTCGGCGCCCAGCAGTTCTATTTCCAGGTTCCGGATCGCCTCGCGGGACAGGTCCTGCTGCGGGACCGGGACCACCTCCGGCGTCAAAGGGGACGACGCGTCCTCCCCTGCCGGGGCAGGAGCAGCATCGGTCGCTGGCTCGTCCTGGCCCAGGTCGGGCTGATCGTCAGCAGTCATTCGCTCTTCTCCCGTCCGTAATCGCTCATCTGGTGTCAGTAACCCTCGAGGTCATGCACCGGGTCAGCTTCCATGTCTACACCATCAAACATGACGGTCAGTGGGAGGTCCCCGATCGCTTCGACCATGAACTGTTTGAAGGTGTGCACTTGTGGCACGTCCGGGTAGACGACCGTCCGGTCGCGGCCCAGGTCCACGGTCAGGTTTCCGCCACCCGTGGAGCGCTGGAGCAGTGTCTGGCTGGTGTCCAGTTGGTAGATGCTGGCGAGCGCAATCTCCTGCTCGCGCCGGGTGGAGAGTCCGCGACGGCTGATGAGCCGCCGGCTGGTCAGAATGTAGCGCGTGCCCCACCACCGCAGCAGCGGGCGGACAAAGATCCGCAGCAGAATCAGAACCGCGACCGCCAGCACCAGGATCACCCCTAGGGGCACCCATTCGAGCACCTCGGTCGGCAGCGAGTCGCGGCTCAGCAGACCGAGCGCGAATCCTGCCCCCGCCAGCACCACCAGCGTGCCGATGAACGGCACCAGCAGCGGCCTCGGGTGGGGCCGGGTGCGCACGATGACGTGCTCGCCCGGCGCAAGCTTAAGACGCACAACCGCTCAGCCGCCCACGTCAGGAGACCGGCCGGACGTGCACGACGTCGCCGGCCGTGACGGTGTGCCGCTCGTCGTCGTAGTCGCGAACCAGCAGTGCACCGTGCTCGTCGAGGCCCAGCGCCCGGCCGAGGAGTTCAACGCCCCCCGGGAGTTCCACCCGCACATCCTGGCCGAGCGTGACCATCCGGTCGCTGACCCGCTGGGCGAGGGAGGTACCGTCCGGCCACTCCCGGCGGGCGTCGCCGTCGACGGCCCGGAACGCGGCGTAGAGGTCAGCGAACCGGCGCAGGAAAGCACGCAGCAGCACGTTCCGGTCGGTGGTCTTGGCGTATTCCAGCAGCAGGCTGGTTGCGGTGGGGACCGGTAGTTCCTGGTCGGTCAGGGACACGTTGGCGCCCACTCCGACAATGACCGCTGCGGGCCCCCCGTTGGTGCCGGGGACCAGTTGGGCCAGCACTCCGGCGAGCTTGCGCCCGTCGACCAGCACATCGTTGGGCCACTTGAGCTGGGGTCTGATCTCGGTACGTTCCTCGACGCCCTCCGCCAGGGCGAGGGCGGCGAGGAGGGAGAGCCACGAGTAGCTCTGCGTGGGCAGCGGTCTGCCTGCAGGGTTGTGCGGGCGGAGCAAAATGCTCACGATCAGCGAGGAACGTTCGGGGGCAATCCATGGACGATCCAGCCGTCCACGCCCGGCGCTTTGCTGTTCGGCGGTCAAGACGCTGAGGTCCGGCCAGTCAGCGGCGTGGTTTTTGGCGTGGTCAGCGAGCTCGGTGTTGGTGGATCCGGTCTCGGCCACAACCTCGAGCCGCCCGTAGGGTCCCTGGGGCGAACAGAGGGCGTTCCGGAGCGCCGCTTCATCCAATCCGGGGCGTTCGAGGTTGGAATAGCGGGAGGTCATGCTCTGATCTTACCCAGCGTGGCTTTGACCGGGCTGATGATGGCCTTCGGGCAGCTGTGGCGGGTGCCCCGCAAAAGTTGTGCACGGGGTGGGTGCCCGTTCTAAAAGGTGCATGCAATGCAGGCAGTGCATGCACCTGGCGATCCACAAATGCATGCATTGCAGGCAACGCATGCACCTTTTGAAACGCGAGTAGACACCCGGAGAAGGAAATGATGGAAAACGAAGCGGCCGGGTCACAGCAAAGACCGCCAGTGCAGTGCAACGCACTGCACTGTCAGGGCTGGACCAGGGTCACCTCCGGCTAAAGGAAGATGTCGGGGACCAACTGATCCTCGGCTGCTCCCAGGCTGTAACCGGTGAAGTCGGTGACGCCTTCCTCGCGCAGCACGCCTTCGTCGGTGAAGAAGTTGCCGGTGCAGGAACGGGATGGGCGCACCAGGATGGCGTGCGCCGCATCGGCGACAATCTCCGCGCTTCGTGCGCCATTGACGATCTGCTCACCGCCGGGCAGGTTCCGGATTGCTGCGGTGTCGATCAGGGTCTGCGGCCAGAGCGAGTTGACCGCTATTCCTTCGGCCCTGAACTCTTCGGCCAGCCCGAGCGTGGTCAGGCTCATGCCGTATTTGGCCATCGTGTAGGCCAGGTGGATCCCGGCCCAGCGCGGCTCCAGGTTCAGCGGCGGCGACAGGGTCAGGATGTGGGGGTTGCTTGAGGCGAGCAGGGCATCCAGGGCCAACTTGCTCAACAGGAAGGTACCCCGGACGTTGATGTCGGCCATCAGGTCATAGCGCTTCATACTGACGTCGCGGGTCCGGGAAAGATCGATGGCCGAGGCATTGTTGACGACGACGTCGATCCCGCCGAACTCG
>NZ_ASZW01000209.1:3050-5354 GCF_000468215.1 Arthrobacter sp. CAL618
CGGCGACGTCGTCGTCGTTCCTCACGTCGCCGACAATCGGCAGGGCCTTGCCGCCGGCGTCGCGGATCTGCTGGGCGGCCGTGAACACCGTGCCGTCGAGCTTGGGGTGCGGTTCACCGGTTTTGGCCATCAAGGCGATGTTGGCGCCGTCGCGGGCGGCGCGCAGGGCGATCGCGAGTCCGATGCCGCGGCTGCCGCCGGACATCAGGATGGTGCGACCCGCGAGGGTTGCCGGGGTGGATTGACGTGGGGCATCGTTGCTGGCGGTCATAACGTAAGAATAGTGGTGCAGGGGTGCCAGGAACCTAATTGTTACCGGCGGGTAACATGCACGGCTGGGCTAATTCTATGGGGAGGAAATTGTAGGAGTCCTACAGCGGTAGTGACCGTTTCCCTCACTAGACTAGGGGAAACGCCGGGCGCTTTGTGGGGAACCTACTTAACCCGGCGGTGGCCCGTTCATCGCCAACCCGGAGACTCAATGCAGACTGGCTCAGCACCTGTGGTCGCGCAGGATCAGATAATCGACCTCACCACCACCGCAGGGAAGCTTGCAGATTTCCGCCGCCGCGAGGGCCTCGCCCAGCAGCCGTCCGGTCCGGAGTCGGTGGCGAAACAGCATGCCCGCGGCAAAAACACGGCACGGGAGCGCATCGACCTGCTGGTCGATCCCGGATCATTCGTCGAGTTTGATGCGCTGGCGGTCCACCGGTCGACAGCGTTCGGGATGGAGACGAAAAAACCCTTGGGCGACGGCGTCGTGTCCGGCTACGCAACAGTCGATGGCCGCCAGATCGCCGTCTACAGCCAGGACTTCTCCGTCTATGGCGGCTCGCTGAGCCAGGTCAACGGCGAAAAGATCGTCAAGGTGCAGGAATTTGCGCTCCGGAACGGCTGCCCGGTGGTCGGAATCAACGACGGCGGAGGTGCCCGCATCCAGGAGGGTGTCTCCTCACTGGCGATGTTCGCCGACATCTTCAGGAATAACGTGCACGCCTCCGGGGTCATCCCCCAGATTTCTCTCATCATGGGCCCCTGCGCGGGCGGTGCAGCCTACTCCCCCGCCCTCACCGACTACGTGGTGATGGTGGATAAGACGTCCCACATGTTCATTACCGGCCCGGACGTGATCAAGACCGTCACCGGAGAGGACGTCGACATGGAGACCCTCGGCGGCGCCCGGCAGCACAACTCCACCACCGGAACCTCCGCGTACCTCGCCTCCGATGAGCGCGACGCCATCGACTTCGTCCGTGAACTGCTCGACTTCCTGCCCTCCAATAATCTGGCTGAGGCACCGGTGACCGAATTCGTCGAACAGCTGGACCTCACCGCCGAGGATGGTGCACTCGATACCCTGATCCCGGATTCGGCAAATCAGCCGTATGACATGCGGACGGTCATCTCGGCGATTGTCGACGACGGCCACTTCCTCGAGATGCAGTCCCTTTACGCACCCAACGTGATGATCGGGTACGCCCGGGTGGAGGGCCATACGATCGGTATCGTCGCCAACCAGCCGCTGCAGTTCGCCGGCACCCTGGACATTGCTGCTTCGGAGAAGGCCGCCCGTTTTGTCCGGAACTGCGACGCGTTCAACATCCCGATCCTGACCCTCGTGGACGTCCCCGGCTTCCTCCCGGGCAAGGACCAGGAGTTCAACGGGATCATCCGCCGCGGCGCAAAACTGCTGTACGCCTACGCGGAAGCAACCGTTCCCAAGCTCACCGTCATCACCCGGAAGGCCTACGGCGGCGCGTATATCGTGATGGGCTCCAAGAAGCTCGGCGCCGACCTCAACCTGGCCTGGCCGACGGCGCAGATCGGCGTCATGGGGGCCCAGGGCGCCGTCAATATCCTGTACCGCGGGCACCTGAAGTCAGTGGCCGACGCCGGCGGCGATGTGGAGGCCGCCCGCGCCGAAGTGATCACCCAGTACGAGGAAGAGCTCCTGAACCCTTACCAGGCAGCGCAGCTCGGGTACATCGACGCGGTGATCGCACCGTCGGACACCCGGCAGCACATTGTTCGCGGGCTGAGGGCGCTGCGCGACAAACGGGCTTCCAACCCCGCCAAGAAGCACGGGAACATTCCGCTATGACGCTCGCCCCCGACCAGACCCGACGGGATGCCGACGACGACGGCACCCCCGCCGAGCCAACGCTGCAGGTGATCCGCGGCACGCCGTCCGCCGAGGAACTGGCGGCGCTGACCGCCGTCGTGGTCGCCCTCTCCGAGAACTCGACGGAGCCCAATGCTGCGACCCCGCACCGCACCTGGGCACGCCGGGACCACCTACGGCTC
>NZ_ASZW01000210.1:0-8928 GCF_000468215.1 Arthrobacter sp. CAL618
CGTCCGCTAGCCTCACCGACACCCTGGCCGCTCCCCCGGCCGACAGAGATTAGACTGGATCGGTAAGTCTGTCGGCTGAGAGGAAACGACCATGACCGGCAGGCATCATTCCACGGTGCCGGTGCGGCGCATCGAAGCGCGCTCCGGCACGCCAGCCTCGCTTCGGCGACCCGGCTACCGGCCTGAGGTGCAGGGACTGCGGGCACTCGCTGTGCTCATGGTGGTGGTCTATCACGTCTGGCTGGGGCGAGTCTCCGGCGGTGTCGACGTCTTCCTGCTCATCTCCGCATTCCTCCTCACTCTCTCGTTCACCCGCAAGCTGGAGACTGGCACCCCGCTCGATCTGCTGCGTTACTGGGTGAACCTGTTCCGCCGACTCGTGCCAATGGCCGCACTGACCATCGTTGTCACGCTCGGGGCGGTGATGGCCTTCGTGCCGCGGGGCCGGTGGGCGGACCTCCTCGACCAGGCCTGGGCGTCGCTGCTCTACTTCCAAAACTGGCTGCTCGCCGTAAACTCCGTCGACTACTACGCAACAGATCACAGCACCGCGAGCCCCTTCCAGCACTTCTGGTCGCTGTCCATCCAGGGCCAGGTCTTCATCCTGTGGCCTCTCCTCTTCGCCGTTGCAGCAATTATCTCCACCCGGTTCCGGGTCAGCCCGCGGCGCATCCTGGTGGGGCTCTTTGGACTGGTGTTCGCCGGGTCGCTCGCCTTTTCCGTGTGGCAGACCGCAACGAACCAGGCGTTTGCCTACTTCGACACCCGCACCCGGTTGTGGGAATTCGCTCTTGGGTCCCTGATAGCGCTAGCGCTGCCCTACGTCCGGCTACCGATGCTGAGCCGGGTGGTCCTCGGCTGGGCTGGTATAGCGGCGATGCTAGCCGTCGGATTCGTCCTCCAGGTGGAGCAACAGTTCCCCGGTTATATCGCTCTCTGGCCCACGCTCGCGGCAGCTGCGGTGATCGTGGCCGGCGCAACGGATCACCGGTTCGGAGTGGACCGGTTCCTCGGATGGAAACCCCTGGTGAAGCTGGGCGACGCGTCCTACGCTCTTTACCTGATCCACTGGCCGCTGCTGGTGATCTTCCTGATTCATCAGGACCTCGAGTCAGCGGGGCTGTTCTCCGGTCTGGTGATCATCGCCGTGTCGGTGTTGTGGGCCGTGGTCACCACCCGATTCATCGACAAGCCGATCCGGCAACTGAAGTGGGCCGCACGCAAGCGCCGGCGGTCCGCCGTCGTCATCGCCGCCTGCGCCCTCTTCGTCGGGCTGCCGCTCGGAGTCTGGCAGTTGCAGATCCACACTGCGGCGACTGCCGCCGCCGACAACGCCAACAATCCCGGCGCCGCATCGCTGCGCGAAGGGTTCGTTCCCTTCGGTGACGCCGACGCCCCGCTGATGCCGATGATGACCGCACTCAACAGCGAATGGGTCACCCTGGACGAGGCCTGCGCCGGCGAGTTCGATGCCTCGTCCTTCGGTTCGCTGCAGAGTGGATGCAATCAGACGACGGTGGAGAACCCGGCGAAGTTGGCCGTGGTGGTGGGCGCCTCCCATCCGCAACAGTGGGTGGCGGCGATCGAACCGGTGGCGAAACGCAACAACTGGGACCTCGTTGTGCTCCGCAAGGGGCAGTGTCCGTTCGGCGCGCCGGTCGGGAAGGAGCCGGTCGAGAACTGCGACCAGTGGAACGCCGACGTCCTGGCCTACCTGGCTGCGCAGGATCCGGATCTGGTGTTCACCGTCTCCTCCTCGTCCCACCACACCCGCGAGGATGACCGCCTGGTGCCCGGCTACGAGGAGGCGGCACAGCAGATCATGGCCAGCGGCGCCCAACTGATCGCGATCCGCGACAACCCGCGGTTCCCGGTCAACATGCCGGAATGTGTCGAAAGTTCTGGCCAGGATGACCCCTCCTGCACGTTCCAGGTGGACACCAAGTTGGCGCCGGTGGACCCCGTGGCCGAGCTGGCGGCACGGTACCCGTCGCTGCATTCGATCGATCTGACGGACCTGATCTGCCCTGACGGAACCTGTCCGCCGGTGATCGGCAACGTCCTCGTATACATGGACGACAATCATCTCAGCGAAACGTATATCAAGACGATGCTGCCCGAGTTCGAGCGGAGGCTATTCCTTTCACTCGGCGCCTCCGGTTCGTCGGGCTTCGCCCCGTAACGCGGGCGCGGGCAGGTTAGCGCGGATCCATCACCGTTCCCAGGAACAGCGGCATGCCCGTCTCCCCGTGGATGATCTGGTACTGGAACGGCCGGTCCAGGACGAGTTCGACGTCGGGCATCGACAGCCCCGATTCGGCCATGTCAATCTGGGTGACCGCCGCAGCGATGGTGCCTTTCTCAGCGACGGTGATGTTGGCTTCCTGCGCCGCGCCCGAGACGAAGAGTCCCGGGCTGATCGGCCCGAAGTCGGGGGCGGTGCCCAGGGTTTCGGTGAGCCCCATCCCACGGAGCAGCGCCAGCAGATCCTGGTGGTAGGTGTGATCCCATTTCGGGAGGACCAGCGCAACCTCGGCCTGTGCGCCGCTCTCCATCCCCACCCGGACTTCAGCCAGCTGTTTCGCGGTCAGCACTGGAGATTCCCCCTCGTCGGGCAGAACCAGCCGCAGGTATAACCCGTCGTTGTACGGCAGGTCCAATGCAGTCCACCCGTCGCCGGAGGCGTAGTTGGCGAGGGCCACCTGACGCATCATGTCGGTCTCGACAACCCCGCCGTCGGTGAGAGTGAAGGGCCCTGGCATCGTCTCCGCCGGGTCGAAGGGCGTCTGCCACGCCGCCGCCAGATACACGGTGTTGAGCAGGCTGAGCCTGGTGTCGGGATCATAGTCGACCGGCGCCTCCTCGATCCGGCCCCCGGTGTTCTCATTGATCCAGGAATTAATGGCCTCGGCCGTGGACCTGTCCGAATAATCCACCTGATAGACACCCGATCCGTACTGCACCGCCAGCGTCTCCAGGAACTCCGCACCAACCGGCTGGCCCCGATCGATGAACATCCCGTTAGCAAGATGCAGGAGCGGCGCTGTGGGCGGGTCCTCCTCGTCGACCGACCCTGGATCGCCGTCGTACTGCTCCCATAACCCGAGCAGCGCATTCATTGCCTCGTCCCGGTGTGCGGCCGGGAGGCCGAGCACCTCGTCCATCTCGGCGGCCGTCGTCGTCGCCGCGCCCGCACGCAGCATTGACAGCGCGTAGAGGGCGCTGACGGGGCTGGTGACACTGTTGTCGTTGGGGTTCGCGGCGAGCATGGCGGCTCCGAGCCGGAACGACGAATCGCGCAGGCTGGCGGCAGCCTCCGGGTACGCATCCACCCGCACGACGGCGCGCATGACGTTGTCGGCAACGATCAATTCGGGGCTGGACGAACCGCAGGCGCCCAGGGTCAGCGCGGCGGTCGCTATGCACGCGGTAGCAACGATCCTGCAGGGTCCGGCCATGGTGTCCGCCTTCTCGGGTCACGTACGGGTGGCTCTCTCTCCACGGTAGTTCCCCAACCGAATCCCGACCCCGCGGCCCAGAACACAATCCGGTTACAGTCCTCTAATATTGCTCAAAGCAACCACCTGCGCCGGCAAACCGGTTAGGCTCGTGCTGTGAATAATGAGACTCCCGCCACAGCCAGTCACCCGTCCGTGCAGCTTCCCACCCGGACAAAGACAGCCATCGACGCCGTCGCTGACGCCTACACCGAGACCCTGCTGCAGCTTGACCCGGGCTTCGCTACCGAGCTTGGCTTCCCCGGCCACGAAACCGAGTACCGCGATTACTCCCCTGCCGGCCTGGAGGCCTGGGCCGAGGCCACCACGGAGACGCTCGGCCGGCTGACCGATCTGGAACCGGTCGACGACGTCGACCGGGTCACCCTGGACGCCATGCGGGAGCGCCTCGGGCTGGAACTGGAAATCCACGGCACCGGAATGAACCTTGCCGACCTAAACAACCTCGCCTCGCCGGCCCAGGAAATCAGGATGATCTTCGACCTGATGCCCACCGACACCGCCGACCAGTGGGCCCACATTGCCGGCCGTCTGCACAACATCCCCGATGCCCTCGCCGGGTACATCGTCTCCCTGCGGGCCGGCAAGGATCGCGGCCTCGTCGCAGCCGAGCGCCAGATCAGGATTGTGATCGACCAGACCACCAAGTACGCCCAGGATGGCGGCTTCTTTGACGACTTCGTCTCGAACGCGTCCATTGACGACGGCGAGTTGCCGGCGCAGCTACGTCAGGACCTGGTGGCGGGGTCGGCTGCGGCTCGAGCCGCGTACCAGCGGCTGGGCGCTTTCCTGCAGGAGGAACTCCTGCCGGTCGCCCCAGCCAAGGACGCGGTTGGGCGGGAGCACTATGCCCTGATGTCGCGCCGGTTCCTGGGCGCCGTCGTCGACCTCGAGGAGACGTACCAGTGGGGAGTCGAAGAGCTGGACCGGGTGATCGCCGAGCAGGAAGCGGTCGCCCACGAAATCAAGCCGGGGGCGTCCATCGAAGAGGCGATGAAGCTCCTCGACGAGTCCCCCGAGCTGCAGTTGCAGGGTGCCGATGCCCTGCAGTCATGGATGCAGCAGCTCTCGGATAAGGCGGTCGCCGAGCTGGCGGGGGTCCACTTCGACATTCCCGCCATCATGCGCACCATTGAATGCCGGATCGCGCCCACCCATGAGGGAGTCATCTACTACACGGGACCCAGCGACGACTTCTCCCGACCGGGCCGCATGTGGTGGTCAGTCCCCGAGGGTGAGGACTCCTTCACCACCTGGAAGGAAACCACCACCGTTTACCACGAGGGCGTTCCGGGCCACCACCTGCAGATTGCCACGGCGACCATGCAGCGCGGGCTCCTCAACAACTGGCGACGCAATGCCGTGTGGGTCTCCGGCCACGGTGAGGGCTGGGCACTGTACGCCGAGCGGCTGATGCAGGAGCTGGGATACCTCAACCATCCCAGCGAACGGCTGGGCATGCTCGACGCGCAGCGGATGCGGGCGGCGCGCGTGGTGTTCGACATCGGGGTCCACCTGGAACTGGAGGTTCCCGAGCGCTGGGGCACCGGCACCTGGACCCCCGACAAGGGATACGAATTCCTCAAACGGAACATCGCCATCAGCGAGGGTTCCCTGGACTTCGAGTTCAACCGGTACCTGGGCTGGCCCGGGCAGGCTCCGTCCTACAAGATCGGGCAGCGGCTGTGGGAGCAGATCCGCGACGAGGTCAAGGAACGCGAAGGCTCAGCGTTTGACCTGCGCAGCTTCCACACCCGTTCCCTGAACCTGGGGTCGGTCGGGCTGGACACGCTGCGCCGGGCTTTGGTCGGCTAGGCGACCCCGGGTCGATCCGGGTTGCCCACCGGAGCGCGGTTGGGGGCGCCGCGCGGAAGTGTCTAGGCTGAACTATGACCTCCCACCTGATTCTCGCTTCAGCGTCCCCCGCCCGCACCAAAGTCCTGACCGACGCCGGGATCAGCCACTCGGTGCTGGTCTCCGCTGTGGACGAGGACGCCGTCGCCGCGCAGTACGGTCCGCTCGATGCGTTCGATACCTCCCTCCTCCTGGCGCGGGCCAAGGCCGAGGCGGTCGCGTCAGCCGACGGTTCCGAGGGTGCGCTGGTGATTGGTTGCGACTCGATCTTCGAGTTCGACGGCGAAGCACACGGCAAACCGTGGGAACCAGAGATTGCCCGCGCCCGGATCCGGCGCATGAGCGGATCCTTTGGTGTCCTGCACACCGGGCACTGGCTCGTTGACACGCGTGACGTATCCGACGGCGGATCGGGTGCCACCGTGGGCGCCGTCGCCTCTGCGTCGGTGCATTTCGCGCAGCTGACCGACGACGAGATCGACGCCTACGTGGCTACTGGCGAGCCCCTGCAGGTGGCCGGGTCCTTCACCATCGACGGACTGGGTGGAGCATTCATCACCCGGGTTGACGGCGATCCGCACGCGGTCATCGGGCTCAGCGTCTCAACCCTGCGGGGGCTGCTGGCGTCGGCAAACCTGACGGTGATGGACTTCTGGGTTTAACCGGGTAACCCCGGGACCCTTTGTAGCATCCCTACAAAGAAACCACCCGCCACACGCGCTATCCGCATGGATTATGGGCAAAGACAACAATATGGCGCTAGGCTCCGAACAGATACGAAGGAGCCAGACCACACCATGAGCGAGTCCTTTTCCGCTGCAGTAAACCCCGTTTCCAAGGTCCTGATCGCCAACCGCGGCGAGATTGCCGTGCGCATCATCCGCGCGGCCCGCGATGAGGGCCTGATTTCGGTTGCCGTTTACGCCGACCCTGACAGGGATGCACTGCACGTCCGCCTTGCCGATGAAGCGTATGGCCTGGGTGGCAGCACCGCGGCCGAGTCCTACCTGGTGATGGACCGGATCCTCGAAGCAGCCCAACGCAGCGGCGCTGACGCCATCCACCCCGGCTACGGCTTCCTTTCCGAGAACGCCGACTTCGCCCGGCAGGTGATCGACGCTGGCATCACCTGGATTGGGCCCTCCCCCGACGCCATCTCCCAGCTCGGCGACAAGGTCAAAGCCCGCCACATCGCCGAGAAGGTCGGCGCACCCCTGGTGCCGGGCACCAAGGACCCGGTTGAATCCGTTCGTGAAGTCCAGGATTTCGCCAGCGAGTTTGGACTCCCCCTGGCGATCAAGGCGGCATTCGGCGGCGGTGGCCGCGGCATCAAGGTGGTCCGCGACGCTGCTGACATTCCCGAAGCCTACGATTCAGCAGTCCGCGAAGCCACCGCAGCCTTCGGCCGCGGCGAGTGCTTCGTCGAACGGTTCCTCGACGCACCCCGCCATGTCGAAACCCAGTGCCTCGCCGACGCCCACGGGAACGTCGTCGTCGTCTCCACCCGCGACTGCTCGCTGCAGCGCCGCAACCAGAAGCTGGTCGAAGAAGCGCCCGCACCGTTCCTGAGCGCGGACCAGAACCGCCGGCTCTACGAGGCGTCCAAGGCCATCCTTCGGGAAGCCGGCTACCAGGGCGCCGGGACGTGCGAGTTCCTGGTGGGCCAGGACGGCACCATCTCCTTCCTTGAGGTCAATACCCGGCTCCAGGTGGAGCACCCCGTCTCCGAGGAAGTCACCGGCATCGACCTGGTCCGGGAGCAGTTCCGGCTCGCCCGCGGCGAAGCCCTCGGCTACGGCGACCCCGAGGTCCGCGGCCACTCCTTCGAGTTCCGTATCAACGGCGAGGACGCGGGCCGGAACTTCATGCCCGCCCCCGGCACGGTCCAGACCCTCACCCTCCCCACCGGGCCCGGCATCCGGGTGGATTCAGGCATCGAGGCCGGTGAGGTGATCGGCGGCAACTTCGACTCCATGCTGGCGAAGCTCATTGTCACCGGGGCCACCCGCACCCAGGCCCTGCAGCGTGCACGGCGCGCCCTCTCGGAGATGCAGGTCACCGGCATGCCGACGGTGCTCCCGTTCCACGCCGCCGTCGTCGCCGACCCAGCCTTCGCGCCCACCGAGGGGCCGTTCACGGTTCACACCCGCTGGATCGAAACCGAATTCGACAACACCATTGCTCCGTGGTCCGCCGGGGAATCAGCCGATCCAGCGTCCGACGACGACGCCCCCCGCCAGCGGATCACCGTCGAGGTGGCTGGCAAACGCCTCGAGGTCGTCCTGCCCGCAGGGCTGGGCGGTACCGGCCGGCAGTCCCCTGCCGGGAAGCCCAAGAAGGCGCTGCGTGCCCGCGGTGGTTCGGCGTCGGCGGCCGACGGAGATGACCTCACCTCCCCCATGCAGGGCACCATCGTGAAGGTGGCTGTGTCCGACGGCGACCTCGTCGCGGAGGGTGACCTGATCGTGGTGCTTGAGGCCATGAAGATGGAGCAACCCTTGACCGCCCACAGGTCCGGCACCCTCTCCGGATTGAGTGCTTCGCCAGGCGACACGGTGGCCGCCGGAGCGGTCATCGCCGCGATCTCCGACTAGCCGCCGCACGCTCGAGCTGGGCTACCCGTCGTCTTCGGGCTGTCCCTGTTCTCGTTCAGCCTCTTTCTCCAGCTTCTCCTGCTCACGCTGCTGTTTTTCAAGCTCCCGCTCAGCCTCCCGCTGCGCCTTGTCATCCTCACTACCGGCGTCGTCCCCGTTCTCCTCCTCATCGTCGCCACCCGATGGAGGACTCGCCGGCGGGACGGGCGTTTCAGCCGGGGTTTCGGGTAAAGGCGACGGCGTGTTTGTGGTGGGCTCCGGAACGGGCGCTGCAGGCGCTGTGGGTGCTGTGGGCGCTGCGGGATCCGCTGGCCCAACCTCGGCCGTGATCGCAAGGAGCAACTCATCGATAGTTGACGTGATCTGCGCCGCGCGGTCGGAGCTGACGGTGCCCTGCCCCTGCGCCACGGTGACCGCCTGACTGAGATCGAGGGCCAACTGGGTGGCGCCGGCCTGGTCGCCGGCGGCAGCGGCCGTCGCAATGTCACGCACTGAGGCCTGGAAGGCGGCGGCCGTCTCCGACTCCAGCTCGGGAGCGCCGCACCCCGCCAGGAGCAGGGCGACGCCGAGGGACGCGCCTGCTGCCCACTGATATCCTCGCCGGCTCATGGTTGCACCCTTTCGTAGAGTTCCTGGAGCAATTCACCAGTGGTGCCCGGCACCGCCGGTAGCTCTTCGACGGTCTCCTGCCCAGCCAGATTCAGACCCACCACCGCTGCCACGCCGAGGGCAAGCACAGCGATAGCAGCAAACACGCCGATCAGCCATGGGCGCCGTCGGCCCGGTCGACGGCTGGCACCAGCGGGTCGCGCCGCCGCCGGGGCAGCATTCGGGGTCGCCGGCCGAGGCCGGGTCTCAGGCCGGGTCTCAGGCGGGTTCGCAGTCCGGGTCGCGGGCCGGGACGCTGCCTGGTCGGCACCCGGGGACGCACTAGCCTGCTGCACCTCAGTCGCGGCCGGAGC
>NZ_ASZW01000211.1:0-2834 GCF_000468215.1 Arthrobacter sp. CAL618
CGATGAGCACACAGCCCGTGTTGGCTGGCCAGTCCACATCACCTGGACGCAAACGCCGCAAACAAAATTCCGACGGTCTGCCTGCCGCCCTGCCCTGGATTGGGCCCGTCCTCCTTCTGATCTTCGCGATCGTGATCTTCCCCGCGGGGTTCATGATCTACAACTCCACACGGGAAATCAGCCAGAGCGGGATCGATCAGGGCTCCGCAGGGTTCGCCAATTTCGCTGATGTGTTCTCTGATCCAAACCTGCCGCGAGTGCTGCTGAACACAGTGGTCTGGGTGGTGGTGGTGGTATCGCTGACAGTGCTCCTCTCACTGATCCTGGCCCAGTTCCTGAACAAGCCCTTTCCCGGCCGCACCTTTGTCAGGATGGCAGTAGTTGTTCCCTGGGCGGCCAGCGTGGTGATGACCACCACCGTGTTCTATTACGGCCTCGACAGCAACTACGGGATTATGAACACCTTCATGGTGGACATCGGGATCCTCGACTCGCCGTATGGATTCACCAAAAATGTCCTGCCGGCTCTCGGAGTGGCGATCATTGTGGCGGTGTTCGTGTCGATCCCGTTCACTGCCTATACGTTGCTCGCTGGCTTGCAGTCAGTTCCGGAGGACGCACTCGAGGCAGCCAAGATGGACGGGGCCGGGCCTTTCCGCACCTACTTCAGCATTGTGCTGCCTCAGCTTCGGGGGGCTCTTGCCGTGGCGGTCCTGATCAACATCATCAACGTGTTCAACAACCTCCCGATCCTCAGGATTATCACTGGATCGATCCCCGGGTATCAGGCGGATACCCTCATGACCTACATCTTCAAGGTGTTGCAGTTTGATCGGCGAGTGGACATTGCCAGTGCCCTCAGCGTGGTCAACTTCGCCATCGTCATTGTGATCGTTGCGGCGTACGTGAAAATCGTCAAGCCGATGAAGGAGGTCTAGGCATGTCGACGACCACGCTCAACGAGTCGGAACGCTCAGCACTGCCCCCAGTGAAAGCACGGCAGAAGCGGTACGGCGCCGATCAGGTCTCCGGCCGCAAAATGGGTCTTCGGATGGTGGTCGGCGCCATCGTCGCACTCGTGTTCCTGCTGCCCTACGCCATCATGCTGGTGGGCTCGCTGAAGACCCGGTCAGAAATCCTCTCTGTGCCACCCGCGTACTTCCCCACCGAGGGCCTGCAGTGGAGCAACTATGCAACCATGTGGGGCACCCCGGAAACGCCGTTGCCCTACAACCTGATCTCCACGATCATCATTGCGGTGTTTGCGACCCTCCTCGTCCTTCTGGTGGCCACCCCCGCGGCGTACTACACGGCCAGGTTCCGGTTCCCGGGCAAGACTGTGTTCTTGTTCCTGGTCATCGTCACCCAGATGCTGCAGCCAGCGGTGCTGACCGCCGGCCTGTTTCGTGAAATGTTGCTGCTGGGGATCAACGACACCTGGCTGGCCATGATTCTGATCAACGCGGCGTTCAACCTCTCCTTCGCGCTGTGGATCATGCACAGCTTCTTCGCGGCGATTCCCAAAGAAATTGACGAGGCTGCCCAGCTGGATGGCGCCGGGAAGCTGACGGTGATGTTCAGGGTCAATCTGCCCCTGGTCTGGCCGGGCATTGTCACCGCCGTCATCTTCACCTTTGTGTCGTCCTGGAACGAGTTCGCGGCTTCCCTGGTGATCATGTCGACCGCGGAGAATCAGCCGCTATCGGTGGCACTGACAAAGTTCATCGGTCAGTATGCCACCTCGTGGCAGTACGTGTTTGGTATCTCAATTGTCGCGATCATTCCGGTGATCATCCTGTTCGCGCTGATCGAGAAGCGTCTGATCGGTGGCCTCACAGCGGGGGCCGTGAAGTAGCGGCGTACTTCCGCGTTCCCTTCCTGTCTCGATCATCTGCCCACCAGGTTCTGTCCCGGTGGGCAGATGATCGTTGGTCTGGGGTCAGGAGTAAGCGGGGAGCTCCTGCAGGGTCCACTCGTTCCCGTCCGGATCCGCGAAGTAGACGAACCGCCCCCACTCCAGTTCTTCGACCCCACGGGCCTGGACACCCCGACCCGTGAGGTACCCCAGGGCGTCATCAGCGTTCGGAACCACGATCATGACCCCTTTTTGCGATCCCGGTGGCATGTCGACCAGACCTGTCCCCATCACGATTGAGCACGCGGAACCAGGCGGAGTCAGTTGGACGAAGCGCACGTGCTCGTCGACCTGCTGGTCGACGTCAGCGTTGAAGCCAACCTGGTCAACGTAGAAAGCTTTGGCCCGGTCCACATCTGTCACGGGGATTGGCACAACTTCCAGCTTCCAGTCCATCATTTCCATTCCTCTCGCTTGGCCTGGCAGATTCCACCGGGTGGCGGATTCTGGCCCCAGCCTAGGACTCCATGCGGTCAGCTTCTGTCCTGGACTGTGCCGTAGTTCGGCCCAGTCGCGTGGAACCCGATTGGCAGGATCGAGCAGTAGGCCATGCGAGAGACGTCAGACGATCCTGGCGCCCTGCTTCCAGACGGCGTGGGTCAGCGGCACCCCCGGCCGGTAGGCCAGGTGNCAGCCGGTGCGTTCAGCAGTTGCAGGTCTGCCCGGTGCCCGACGGCGAGGGACCCGACCGCGCGGAGGCCGTCGTCGTCGGCCCCTGTCTCCCGGTGCAGCGCCAGCGCGCCGCCGAAGGTAGCCGCCCGGACGGCTTCGTGAACACTCAGCCGCATCTGCAGGACGGCCGTGGTCACGCAGTAGGCCATCGAGGTGGTGTACGAGGTGCCGGGGTTGCAGTTGGAGGCCAGCGCAATCTCGACCCCGGCGTCCAGCAATTCGCGGCCGGGGGCCAACGGCTGGCGGG
>NZ_ASZW01000212.1:0-2052 GCF_000468215.1 Arthrobacter sp. CAL618
GCCGCGAACGCCGGAGCCCGAGCCCGGGTCCCAGCCGGACCAGGTGCCGGCGAGCGCGTCGAGGTCCGCCCCGGTCAGGTGGTTTACGTGGTCCACGCTGGCGGCACCGAACTCGACGGCGAGTTGCACTCCCTCGCCGTGGCCCAGCTGGTTTCCGTGGACGCGAAGTCCCAGGCCGCTGTCCCGGCAGGTGCGAAGGATTTCCCGGGATTGTTCGGCGGTGAAGGCGCCCCGTTCGCAGAACACGTCGGCCCAGGTCACAAAGGGGCGGACGGCGTCGAGCATCGGCCCGCAGACCAGGCGGACATAGTCCTCCGGATCGACCCCGGCCGGGACCAGATGCGCACCCAGGTATGTCACCTCGTCGACGACGCCGGCTGCGATGCGGGCGCTGCGGGCTTCGTGGCCGACGTCGAGCCCGTACCCGGTCTTGGTCTCCAGGTAAGTGGTGCCGCCCGCATTTGCTTCGGCGACCCGACCGAGCAGGAGCCGGGTGAGGTCGTAGTCCGAGGCTGCCCGGGTGGCATTGGTGGTGACGGCAATCCCGCCTGCCGCATAGGCTTCACCCGCCATCCGGGCCTCGAACTCGGCGGTGCGGTCTCCCGCGAAGACGAGGTGCGTGTGGCTGTCCACCCAGCCGGGGAGCCCGGCGCGTCCGCCCGCGTCGACCCTTTCGTCTGCGGCCGGCGCATCCGATGCGGCCCCGATCCAGCTGATCCGCTCCCCCTCAAACACCACCGCAGCATCTTTCAGGACGGTCTGCTCGCGGTCCTGCGTCAGCAGTTCACCGATGTTGGTGATCAGCGTACTCATCCGTGTCCCTCCAGGGTGGCGGCCAACAGGGCGGCCGGATCACCAAGGTCAAGATGTTGCCCGTCGAGGGCGATGACCCGGCCGGCGACGACGACGGCCGTCACATCGGCGGCCGTGGCGGTGAGCGGCAGCTGGGCGGGATCGGATCCGGCGGTGCGCAGCGATGCCTGGTCGATGCTGACCAGGTCGCACGGACTTCCTACCCTGATGGCGGCCACGGGGGTAGCCATGGAGCGGGAAGCACCGGTGGTTGCGGCGTTCAGCAGGTCGGCGGGGGCAAACCGTCCACGGTGCCCGGAGGCCAGCCGTTCCCCGTGTTCGAGCCCCCGCATTTCCAGCCACGGGTCGATCACAGCATGCTGGTCAGTGCCTAGGGCGATCCGGGCGCCGGCGTCGCGGAGGGCGCGGCCCGGCCCGATGCCGTCGGCGAGGTCCGCCTCGGTGGTCGGGCAGATCACTGCGGTGGCGCCCGCAGCTCCCAACAGGGTGATGTCCTCGGGGGTGAGATGGGTGGCGTGGACCGCGCTGAGTCGGTCGGTGAGTAGCCCGTGCCGGTGCAGCAGTCCGGTGGGTGTGGTGCCGTAATGCTTCAGGCAGTCGGCATTTTCTGCCGGTTGTTCCGACAGGTGAATGTGAAGGGGGACATCGGCGGGAAGGCCTGCAGCGAGGGTCCGGAGTGCCTGTTCGGGGACCGCGCGAACCGAGTGCAGCGCAGCACCGACGGTAACGAAGGCTGGCTCGAACTGTTCGGCGACGCTCCGCCGGAGGTCGGTGAACCGGCGAAGCCAGGCGTCGGCGTCGGCGTCGCCAAACCGCTCCTGGTCAGGTTTCAGTGGCGCTCCGATGCCCCCGGCGAGGTAGCAGGTGTCCAGCAGGGTCAGCCGGATTCCCGCGGTGACCGCCGCGCGGCACAGGGCGAGTTCCATGGCGTGCTTCTCACCGCCGTTGGTGTCACCGCCGTTAATGTCACCGCTGTTGGGCCCGTAGGGTTCACCGCCCGGCTGGTGGTGAACATAGTGGAATTCGGCGACGCTGGTCCAGCCGGTGACCACCATCTCGGTGAAGACTGCCGTGGCGAGCCGTTCATAGCTGGCGGGAGTCAGTTGCCGCGCCGCGCGGTACATTTCTTCCCGCCAGCCCCAGAAGTCGCCGCCGTCGTCGTGGGTCCGTCCCCGAAGCAGCCGGTGGAAGGCATGCGAGTGGGCGTTGGCGGCGGCGGGGAAAACCACCCCGGCGAGG
>NZ_ASZW01000212.1:2062-5554 GCF_000468215.1 Arthrobacter sp. CAL618
CGCCGGCCGTCACCGCGGTGATGGTGCCGCCGTCGTCGGCCTCGATGCGGACGCGCGGCTGGATTCCGCGGCCAGCGACCCAGGCCTGCTCGCACCAGAAGGTGATCACAGCAGGTCCTCCAGTACGTCGGCGAGCGCGCTGGCGGCAAGGTTTGCATCGGTGTCCTCAACGAACTCTTCCGGCGAGTGGCTGATGCCCGTCGGGTTTCGGATGTAGACCATGCCGGAGGGTACGTAGCCGGCCAGGACGCCGGCGTCGTGGCCCGCGCCGGTCGGCAGGGCGGGCACCTGGTGCTCGGAGGTGGTGCAGCGGAGGGAGTTCTGGAGCTGGCGTTGCAGGGGCGCGTCGAAGTGGACGGTGCTGCTGAAGGATTCCTCGGTGAGGGTGACCGAGCAGCCTTCGAAGGCTGCGGCCTTCTGAGCCTGGCCATGGATGGATTCCACCAGCGCCGCGGTCACCGAGTCGTCGGGGTGGCGGACGTCGAGCCAGAGGTCGACGCGGGAGGCGATGACGTTGGTCCCGCCCGGCACCGGCTGCAGGCGCCCGACCGTGGCACGCGCGTCGTCCTGGCTGGCGGCGGTCCGGCGGATAGCGAGCACGATCTGCGCGGCGACGACCATCGGATCGGCGCGGTCGGCCATCAGGGTGGTGCCGGCGTGGTTGCCCTGACCCTGGACGGTGAGCCGCCAGCGCCCGTGGCCGAGGATGGACGAGCCGACGCCGACCGGGGAGTCCAGGTCGATCAAGGCCCTGCCCTGTTCGACATGGAGTTCAATGAAGTCGCCGATGGTCCGCAGCGCTTCCTCATCGCGCCCGAGGTGTTTCGGGTCCAGCCCATTGGCGCGGCTGACGTCGGCGAAAGTGTTGCCTGCCGGGTCCTTGAGGTTCCGCACCCGGTCGGCGTCGATGGCACCGGTGAGCAGGCGCGACCCCAGACACGCTACGCCGAACCGGGAGCCTTCCTCTTCGGGGAAAACGGTCACGGCGAGGCCGCGCCGGGGTTCGACGCCGCGTTCCTTCAGTACGTCGACGGCGGCCAGGGCTGCGGCGACACCGAGTGGCCCGTCGAACGCTCCGCCCCCGGGCACCGAGTCCAGATGGCTGCCGGTGACCAGCGCGCCGGTGCGGTCACCCGATTCGGCGTCCCACCAGCCCCACAGGATCCCATTGCGGTCGGTGCTGACCTCAAGACCGAGTTTCGTGGCTTCGGCGGTGAACCATTCGCGCAACTCCAGTTCGGCCGAGGAGAACACCGGCCGTGAATACCCGCCCCGAACGGAGTCGCGTCCGACGTCGGAAATGGCTCCGAGCATGTCACTTACGGTAGTCATAAAAACCTCTCCAGGGCCTGCGGACAGAAGTGCCGGGCCGGTTGATTGTCAGTCTGCCATGGGGATCCGGACCCCACGTTCCGCTGCGACGTCGGACGCGCGCTGATATCCAGCGTCGACGTGGCGGATGACGCCCATGCCGGGATCGTTGGTCAGCAGCCGTTCCAGCTTCTCCGCAGCCAGTGGGGTACCGTCCGCCACCGATACCTGCCCGGCGTGAATGGAACGCCCGATGCCGACCCCGCCGCCGTGGTGGATGGAGACCCAGGTGGCTCCCGAGGACGTGTTCAGGAGCGCGTTGAGGAGCGGCCAGTCGGCGACGGCGTCGGACCCGTCGGCCATGGCCTCGGTCTCCCGGTAGGGTGACGCCACCGACCCGGAGTCGAGGTGGTCGCGCCCGATCACGATGGGCGCGGATACCCTGCCGTCGGCGACCAGCTGGTTGAACAGCAGCCCGGCTTTGGCGCGGTCGCCGTAGCCGAGCCAGCAGATCCGTGCCGGCAGGCCTTCGAACTCGACCAGGTCCCCGGCGGCGTCGAGCCAGCGGTGCAGGTGCTCGTTCCCGGGGAACAGCTCCTTCAGCGCGGCATCGGTAACGGCAATATCGGCGGGATCGCCGGAGAGCGCCACCCAGCGGAACGGCCCCATTCCCTCGCAGAACAAGGGCCGGATGTAGGCGGGGACAAAGCCGGGGAACTCGAAGGCCCGCGCGTAGCCGCCCTGGCGGGCCTCGTCGCGGATGGAGTTGCCGTAATCGAAGACTTCGGCGCCGGCGTCCTGGAAGCCGACCATCGCCTCGACATGGTGAGCCATTGAGGTCTGCGCCTTTTTGGTGAACCCGTCGGGATCACCCTTCGCCTCCCGGTCCCACTCTTCGGTTGACATGCCCTCCGGCAGGTAGCTCAGCGGATCGTGCGCCGACGTCTGGTCGGTGACAATGTCGATGGTGAGCTTCCCGGCCAGGTGGCGGCGCAGCAGTTCGGGGAAGACTTCGGCGGCATTCCCGACGACCCCGACCGACAGTGCGCGTTTCTCCTCTTTGGCTGCCAGCACTTGGCGCAGGCCGTCTTCCAGATCGGTGGCGACGACGTCGAGGTAGCGTTTGGCGGCGCGGCGCTCAAGGCGGGACCGGTCGACGTCAACAATCAGCACCGCTCCGCCGTTCAAGGTGACCGCGAGCGGCTGGGCGCCGCCCATGCCACCGCACCCGGCGGTCAGGGTCAGCGTGCCAGCGAGGGTGGCGGTCGGGGACTTGCCCAGTTTGCGGGCGACTGCGGCGAAGGTCTCGTAGGTGCCCTGCAGGATGCCCTGGGTACCGATGTAGATCCACGATCCGGCGGTCATCTGCCCGTACATCATCAGGCCCTCGGCTTCGAGCTTCCGGAATTCGGGCCAGGTGGCCCAGTCCCCCACCAGGTTGGAGTTGGCCAGCAGGACGCGTGGGGCCCACGTGTTGGTGCGGAAGATACCGACGGGCTTGCCGGACTGCACCAGGAGTGTCTCGTCGTCTTCGAGGTCCTCGAGGGATCGGACGATGGCGTCGTAGGCTTCCCAGCTGCGTGCGGCACGGCCGGTGCCGCCGTAGACCACCAGGTCCTCGGGGCGTTCGGCGACTTCGGGGTCCAGGTTGTTCATGAGCATGCGCAGGGGCGCCTCGGTCTGCCAGCTCTTGGCGGTGAGGGTGGTGCCCCGCGCCGCGCGGATGGAACGGGTTGGGTCGTGCTGAGTGAACGACTTGCTCATGCGGATTCTCCCTGAATTTCGGTGTCTCCCGGATGGGTGCCGCCGGGAGCGGGGGTGTTGGTGGTGGACGTGTTGAGGATGCTGCGGGCTTCGGCTGCGACCAGTTCGCCGAGGGTGACGGCCTGTTGCTCGCTGATGCGGTAACTGGGAACCACCACGCTGAGCGAGGCGGCGATCCGGTCACCGATCATCACCGGGGCGGCGACAGCGGTGACGTCGGGTTCGATACCGTTGCGGACCACGACGTAGCCGCATGACGGAGCCTCCCCGGCGAGGACCTTGCCGGCGGCGGTCCCGGTCAGGGGAATGCGACGACCCACCCAGCTGGTGTGTCGGACCGAGTGGGTTCCCTCGCGCACGGCAATGTAGATGCCGTGGCCGTCATCGGCTGGGACGTTCAGGTAGGCGGACTCCCCC
>NZ_ASZW01000212.1:5561-19706 GCF_000468215.1 Arthrobacter sp. CAL618
CCAGCCGGTCCAGGGCTGCCCCCGCCAGCGAGACCAGGGACTCGTGGCTGAGCGCCTGGGCGCCGAGCTGGACGATGCGCATCCCCGGCCGGTACCCGTCGTCGTCCTTCCGGACGAAGCCGGTGGACTCGAGGGTGCGAAGCAGTCGCAATGCTGTGGAGGCTGAGAGCGTGGCGTCCCGGGCGGCGTCGGCCAGGCTGACCACACCCCGGTCACACACGGTGCCGAGGAGGAGTAACGCGCGTTCAACGGTGCGGGTCGATGCGTCGGCCATCTGGTGCCTCCTTTTGACGCTGGGTCTTGCATTGCTGGTCATAATGCATTTCACTTATTGAAACGCTCTTTTCATTCATTGGCAAGACTTCTTGTGAAAGCGGGTCTCAGGTGGGCAGTACCCAGACCGTCAACGTGGGCGTCGGCGCCCTTCGGCCGGACGACGTCGTCGCGGTGGCGCGGCATGGCGCCAAGGTCAGCATCCTTGAGGAGTCCATCCTCGCGATGAAAGCGTCCCGGCAGGTGATCGAGGAGCTGGTCAACGACCCCATTCCTCATTACGGCGTGTCCACCGGTTTCGGCGCCCTGGCCACCACGCATATCCCGGTGGCGCAGCGCACCCAGTTGCAGCGAAGCCTGATCCGCAGCCATGCCGCGTCCTCCGGCGCCGAGGTGGACCGCGAGGTGGTGCGCGGCCTGATGCTCGGGCGGCTGTCGACGATGGCTACCGGACGCACCGGGGTCCGCCCGCTGGTGGCCCGGACCTACGCCGCACTCCTCAACGCGGGCATCACGCCCGTGGTTGGCGAGTACGGGTCGCTGGGCTGCTCCGGCGACCTGGCCCCGCTCTCGCACATAGCGCTCGCCCTGATGGGTGAGGGGGACGTGCGGGACAACGACGGCGTCCTGCTGCCCGCCGCGCAGGCGTTGGCCGCCGCGGGAATCACCCCGGTGGAGCTGCGCGAAAAGGAAGGGCTCGCCCTGATCAACGGCACTGACGGGATGCTCGGCATGCTGATCATGGCCTCGGCGGACCTCCACCGGCTCCTGAAAACCGCCGATCTCGCCGCGGCCATGAGCGTTGAGGGACTCCTCGGAACGGACAGCGTGTTTGCCGCCGATATCCACGCGCTCCGCCCCCACCCGGGTCAGATATCCTCGGCCGCGAACATCCGCCGGCTCCTGGCGGGGTCGCCGCTGATCCAGCAGCATTCGGCCAGTGAACTCAGCGAACACCGCAGCACCCGGGTGCAGGACGCCTATTCGCTGCGCTGCGCCCCGCAGGTCCATGGCGCCGCGCGGTCAACGCTTGCCTACGTCGAATCGGTGGCTGCCATCGAACTGGGATCGGCCATCGACAACCCGGTGGTGACCGTTGACGGTCGGGTGGAGTCCAACGGCAATTTCCATGGCGCCCCCGTAGGGTACGCACTCGATTTCCTGGCGATCGCCGTCGCCGATGTGGCTTCCATGAGCGAACGCCGCACCGACCGTTTCCTGGACAAGGCCCGCAACCACGGTCTGAACCCGTTCCTTGCGCATGATCCGGGTGTCGACTCCGGCCACATGATTGCCCAGTACACGCAGGCCGGGATTGTGTCCGAACTGAAGCGGCTCGCAAACCCCGCCTCAGTGGATTCCATCCCCTCCTCGGCGATGCAGGAAGACCACGTGTCGATGGGCTGGTCAGCCGGTCTCAAACTCCGCCGCGCACTGGACGGGCTGACGCGGGTGCTGGCCATCGAGATCCTCACCTCGGCGCGTGCCCTGGACATGCGCGACGGCGGTCTGGCCACCTCGCGCAGTGCAGTCGGGCCGCACGCGGTGCGCGCGGCCGTCCGTCAGGTGGTCGAAGGACCTGGCACCGACCGGTACCTGGCGCCGGAGATTGAGGCGGTTCGTGTCCTGGTGGACAACGGATCTTTGCTCACCGCGGTGCAGGATGCGCTGGGCGACGCGCTGGCCTAGGCCACCTACTTTTTGGTCCGGCGGCTACCGCCGTGCCAGTCCTCCTGAACACCGGTGTCCCCGGCTGGAACGCCCAGTGCGGGGAGTTGTGGACGCTCTCTGAGGCTGCGCTTCAGCTCTGCGAACCCGGCGAAGCCAGCCAACCCGACGACGTGGTCCCACAGCTGGACTGCCTCGTCATCGCTGGGCAGACGGCTGATGACCGGGCCGAAAAACGCCACCCCCGTGGGCGGCTTGAAGTGGATGATCGGGGTGCCCACATCCTTGCCGGTGAGGGCCAGCGCTTCATCACCTTCGGACTGGATCAGGCTGTCGAACCCTGCGTCGTCGAGCGCAGCAGCCAGGTCGGCAGGCAGCCCGGCACTGGCCAGGATCTGTTCAGCGAACGCACGGGTGCCACGACGGTCCACGGCCGGATCGCCGTCGTCGGGAACCGGGTCCGATTCGAAAATGTGCTTGCCGCAGGCGGCGTAGAAGGCTCCCACCGCCTCTGGTCCCTGCTCGACGCGAGCACGTGCGGCCACCCTGAGCAGCCGGAGCCCTGCTGTGTGCCCGGCCTCGTATTCCGGCGGGAAGTGCGAGGCATAGTCGAGGTGCGAGTTGATCAACCGTAGCGAAATGAATCGCCACTCAACCGCGTAGTCCCGCTGGCCCATCACCTGGCGGACCCATTTACTGGTCATCCAGGCGAAGGGGCAGACGGGGTCGAAATAAAAGTTGATGTCGGCGTCGCTCACGCCCCAACGTTAAAGTGCCTCTGCACGTAGGTCAACCATCATGCACCCCTTGGATGCAGTTAATTAGTACATAGCTGGTCAGGCGTTTTTACGGGTCGGGGTAGGGTCAAACTACCTGTTTTCGGGGCCCGGAACCCGGTTCCCTACGAGCTAAAGGAGTTCGACCCCATGAGCGTTGCCCCGGTGCGCAAACCCAAGCCGCAGACTGTTCTGACTGTCCAGAGCACCGAGTGGTTGACCCCAGCCATGGTGCGGGTGGTGGCGGGGGGCGAGGGGTTCACCGCGTTCGGGCGCAATGAGTTCACCGACAGGTACGTGAAGATCCATTTCGCCAGGCCCGAACTCGGTCTGGTGCCCCCGTACGATCATCAGGCACTCCGGGAGACACTCGACCCCGCCGACCTTCCCGTCACCCGGACCTACACTCTGCGCTGGGTGGACTACGCCGCGCAGCGTCTGGCCATCGACTTCGTGGTGCATGGCGACGAGGGGCTTGCCGGACCGTGGGCGGCCGCGGCCCAGCCGGGAGACACCCTGGTGGTGACCGGTCCCGGCGGCGGGTACGCTCCCGATACCACCGCCGACTGGCACCTCTTCGCCGCCGATGAAACTGCCATGCCCGCTGTGGCCGCGGCGCTGGAAACACTCCCGGCCGACGCCGTCGGGCTGGCCTTCATCGAGGTGGAAGACGACGCCGACCACCAGGACCTCACCGCTCCTCCGGGTGTTGACCTCGTCTGGCTGTACCGCCGCGGGACCACCGCGGGCACCCTGCTGGCAGCGGCTGTGCGGCAGGCGCGGTGGCGCACCGGCCGGGTGCAGGTTTTTGCGCATGGGGAGCGGGAGGCCATGAAGCAGCTCCGCGATGTCTTCTTCGTGGAGCACGGCCTGAACCGCAGCCAGGTATCACTGTCG
The DNA here is from genome assembly GCF_000468215.1 of Arthrobacter sp. CAL618. Classification (NCBI taxonomy): domain Bacteria; kingdom Bacillati; phylum Actinomycetota; class Actinomycetes; order Micrococcales; family Micrococcaceae; genus Arthrobacter; species Arthrobacter sp. CAL618. The sequence continues at coordinate 9,176 of NZ_ASZW01000212.1, forward strand.
GGCTATTGGGCGCTGGGACGGACCGAGGACCGGTTCCAGGCTGAAAAGCGGGAACCGGTCGGCAAGATCCTCGACTGAGCCGTATCCGTGCCGGAGTGCACGAAGGACTTGTGGCCGCTAGCCCGCGGGAAGCGGCTCGGGACGGGGTTTGCGCTGCAGCAAGCCCATCGCCGGCTCGACCAGGCGGGCCGCAACGGGACCGATAATCGCGGTTAGCAGCACATATGCGGTGGCCAGGGCAGCCAACTCCCCGGTCACGGCGCCCTCATTCATCTGGGCCCCCTCGGTCAGCCGGGGTTCCTGCGCGTGCTGGGCGATGACTCCGTCGAACGCCTTCACATACTCCAGCGCCCGGCGCATCAGGACGGGGTCGCTGACGCACACGCCGTCGTCGGAGAAGACGCGGACTCGCGCGCGGGAGTCGGCCATGGCGCCGAGCTCAGCCAGCTGGGTGCCCCCGAGTCCTACGGTGACGGCACCGACCGGCCGGACTTCCACCCAGCCGGCGCGCCGGCCCAGGCTGTACACCTGCTCCACCACTCCGGCGGTGTCCGCGACGGGCGTGCTGTTGGCCATCGCGTGCACGGCCGTGAACCCGCCCCTGGCTGCCGCCCGGGTACCGGTCTCGACGGTTTCGGCGTCCTCCCGGCCCGGTTCGCGGAGGTGGGTGTGAAGGTCCACCAGGCCGGGGAGGGCGATCAGGCCGTCAGCGTCAATCACCTCGGCACCGGCGGCTGAAAGTCCCTGGCCGACGCCGGCGATGATCCCGTCGGCAATCAGGAGGTCTGCCCGTTCCCGGCCGAGCAGCGCTGCGCCGCGGATGAGATAGCGGGCCGGGGCTGGTGCGTTCATCGTGGGTTCTCCTGGGTGGGTTCGGTGGCCGGCGACTGGTGTTCGTCGCCGGAGAGCAGCAGATACAGGGCGGCCATTCTGACGGAGACCCCGTTGCGGACCTGGGCCAGGACTGTTGAGCGGGGAGAGTCGGCTGCCGCCGCCGATATTTCCAGGCCCCGGTTCATCGGACCCGGGTGCATGATGACCGTGTGGTCCAGGCCGTGGGTATCGAGGGCCGCCAGCCGGGCGTCGTCGAACCCCCACCGCCGGGAGTATTCGCGGGTCGAGGGGAAGAAGGCCGCGTTCATCCGTTCGGCCTGCAGCCGCAGCATCATCACCGCGTCGGGTCCGGCGGCCAGCGCCTCGTCCAGGTTGTAGGTGATCCGGCAGGGCCACCGTTCGGCACCGACCGGGACGAGGGTGGGCGGCGCAACCAGGGTGACCGAGGCGCCGAGGGTTTCCAGCAGCCACAGGTTTGAGCGGGCGACCCGGGAGTGCAGGACGTCGCCGACGATGGTGACGGCCATGCCCGACAGGTCGGATCCGACCGATGGTACGCCCGAGATTTTCGCCCAGTGGCGCCGGAGGGTGAACGCGTCGAGCAGCGCCTGGGTGGGATGTTCATGCATCCCGTCCCCGGCGTTGATCACTGCTGCGTCGATCCAGTCCGACGTCGCGAGCCGGGCGGGCGCACCGGAAGCCCAGTGCCGGATCACTACGGCGTCGGCGGACATCGCTTCGAGGGTCTGGGCCGTGTCCTTGAGCGATTCGCCCTTGGACACCGAGGAGCCCTTGACGGCGAACGTGATGACATCCGCCGAGAGTCGTTTGGCTGCGGCTTCGAAGGAAATCCGGGTGCGGGTGGAGTCCTCGAAGAAGAGGTTCACCACGGTGCGTCCGCGCAGCGCCGGAAGCTTCTTGATCTCCCGTTCACCGACCGCCGACATTTCCTCGGCTACGTCCAGGATGCGGATGGCGTCCTGCCTGGACAGGTCGCGGGTGGAGAGCAGGTGCCTCATGCGGGGCCCTCGATGACAACCTCGTTGATGGGTTCCCCGTCGACGGCATCGATTTCCGCGAGGTGGACCCTCACCTTCTCCGCCGAGGAGGTGGGGAGGTTCTTGCCCACGTGGTCGGCGCGGATCGGCAATTCGCGGTGGCCCCGGTCCACCAGGACCGCCAACCGTACCGCCCGCGGCCGGCCGAGGTCCACGAGAGCGTCGAGGGCAGCCCGGATGGTCCGCCCGGAATACAGGACGTCGTCGACGAGGACCACTACCTTGTTGTCAATGCCCGACGGCGGCAGCTGGGTTGGCAGTGGTGGCCGGGTGGGGTGGTGGCGCAGATCATCCCGGAACATGGTCACATCGAGCTGGCCGACGATCGCGGTGGGGTCCAGTGGCGAACCGGTGGTCTGGTTTTCGGCGGCAGCGATTTTCCGGGCCAGGCGCTGGGCTAGCGGATAGCCACGACGGGGGATGCCCAGCAGCACCAGATCGGTGGTGCCCTTGTTGGCTTCCAGGATCTCGTGGGCGATGCGGGTTAGCGCTCGGTCAATATCGGCTTCGGCGAGAACGACACGCGAAAGAACACTCTCAGACTGAGGTGCGGGCATAGTCATTGGACGCTTCCTCCTTCCCCGCCTCACAGGACGGAATTTAAAGGTTGGTTGCGATGTCAAAACTATCACAGCGCGCCCCGGCTTCCCTGTGACGCTTCCTCCTGTGACACATCCTTCTGTGACGGCTTAGCCCTGCGACGGCACACCCCTGCGACGTTCTACCCCGTGACGATCTACCCTGTGAGAATGACTATGTCGGCGCCACCGCCCTGGGAATCACAGCAACCTGTTCAGCCGGTCTGGGACCGGGCTGTGCGCCGGGGGCCCGGCGTCGTCAATGTGCTGCTGGTGATTATCGCGGCGCTGGTCCTCGTGGTGCTCGCCTGGTTCCTCAGCAGCAGCCTTGGTGGCGGGGCCCTGATTTCATGCGGGATCCTCGCCCTGATCCCGCTGTCCATCTGTATCGCCGGGCTGATGTGGATTGACCGTTGGGATCCTGAACCCCGCGGTGCCCTCTGGTTCGCGTTCCTGTGGGGTGCCGGAATCTCGGTGGTCGCAGCCCTGCTGCTGGGTAGCTATGTCACTGAGTTGCTGTCCCTGGCGTTGGCCTCCACCTCCTCCGACGTGATTGGGCCGGTGCTGCAGGCGCCACTCGTGGAGGAAATCGCCAAGGGGCTCGGCGTCCTGGTGCTGGTCTTCTCCCGGCGCAGCCATTTCGACGGACCGGTGGACGGCATTGTGTACGCGGGGATGGTCGGCGCGGGCTTCGCATTCACCGAGAACATTCTCTACTTCGGTGCCGCGGCACTGGATGGCGGCGGGCTGGGCGGGCTGGTCGCCGTGTTCGTGATCAGGGGCCTGTTCTCGCCGTTCGCGCACGTCATGTTCACCGCCGCCCTGGGCGTGGTGCTCGGGCTGGCGGTAGCCCGCAGCGGCACGCGCTTCATTTTCCCGGCCTTCATTGTGGGCCTGGTTCCGGCGATCGCCGGGCACATGCTGTGGAACGGCGGCCTGCTGGTACTCTTCACCGACTTTTTCGAGTTCTATTTCCTGATTCAGCTGCCCCTGTTTCTTGCTGCGCTGGCCAGCATCATGGCACTGCGACGGGCCGAGCGGCGGGTCACCGAAGACCGGCTCGGCGGTTACGCGGCAGCCGGCTGGTTCACTGGCCAGGAGGTCCACATGCTGGCCACCCGGGGCGGCCGGTCACAGGCGCTTGGCTGGGCCCGGCGTATCGGCCGGCAGCGCACCATGAAGGCATTCATCAGGTCCGCCACCCGGCTGGCCTTCACCCGGCAACGCATCATGGCCGGGCATGACCTGCAGCTCAACGTCGGCCGGGAACAGCTGCTGCTGGCCGACGTGACCCGGCTCCGCCACGAGTTACTGACGACGGCGGCGGCCAACACCCGCGGCTGAATCTCCGAGCGTCCGAGCGTCTGCCCCTGGGCCTGCCAGGGAGCGCGGCGTCCGGGATGGCGCGGAATTGCTGTCTAGGCGAGCAGCGTCGGTTTCAGCTGCTGGAGACGCCCCAGCAGACCGTTGACAAACGCTGGAGATTCGTCGGTGGAGAGCATTTTCGCCAGCTCCACCGCCTCGCTGACGGCGACGCCGTCGGGCACGTCCGCGTTGTACAGCAACTCCCAGGCGCCCACCCTGAGGATCATGCGATCCACGGCTGGCATCCGGTCCAGGGTCCAGCCCTGTGAGTAGGTGCCAAGGAACTCGTCGATTTGCTCGCCCTGGGTCATGACACCCTCGATGATGTCCACTGAGTAGGGGGCAACCACCGTGTCGGTCTTTTCCCGACGGGCCTTGAGCGCTTCGAGTGGTGAAACGGCGCGCTGCTCCGCTTCGAAAAGGATGTCCAGTGCCCGGCGTCGGGCTTTACTGCGGGCACTCACTCGTTGACGCGTCCCAGGTAATCGCCGGTGCGGGTGTCAACCTTGACCTTGGTCCCGGTTTCCAGGAACAGCGGAACCTGGATGTCGTAACCGGTTTCGACAGTGGCCGGCTTGGTGCCACCGGTGGAGCGGTCGCCCTGCAGCCCAGGCTCGGTGTAGGTCACTTCGAGAACGACCGACGGCGGAAGCTCAACGTAGAGGGCTGACCCTTCGTGCATGGCAATGGTGACCATGAGGCTCTCCAGCATGAAGTTCTCGGCCTGACCGACGGTCTTGCCCGGAACGGTGAGCTGATCGTAATCAGACGTGTCCATGAACACGAAGTCTTCGCCGTCCTTGTACAGGTACTGGTAGTCACGACGGTCCACTGTGGCTGTTTCGATCTTCAGACCGGCGTTGAAGGTCTTGTCGACTACCTTGCCCGACAGGATGTTCCGCAGCTTGGTGCGCACAAAGGCGCCGCCCTTGCCTGGCTTGACGTGCTGGAACTCGAGAACGTTCCACAGGTTGCCTTCGAGCTTCAGCACCGTGCCGTTTTTGATGTCGTTTGTGGTAGCCACAGGTCTCTTTCGGGTAAAACAGCGACGTCCGGGCAGTAAGCATCCGGAGGCCACATGCGATGAGGTGGGAAAAGTCCAGAGCCCATTCTACCCTGTGGTGCAGGAGGCGGCTGCGGCGGGTGTCGCGGGTGACCTGCCGGGTGCTCCTACGAAGCGATTTCCTGGTACGCGGCGAACAGCAGCGAAGTGTCGGGGACTTCCAGCATGCCGGGACGGGCGAGGCCATCGAGCACGACGAAGCGCAGCAGGTCACCCCTGGACTTTTTGTCCCGGCGCATGCCGTCCAGCAGGGCGGCCCAGCGGTCCCGGCGATACGTCACCGGCAGCTCAAGGAGTTCGAGGATACTGCGGTGCCGGTCGGCTGTTTCGTCGCTGAGCCGCCCGACCATCCGGGAGAGTTCCGCGGCGAACACCAGCCCCACTGAAACGGCTGCACCATGCCGCCAGGAATACCGCTCGGCCAGTTCGATGGAGTGGCCGAGGGTGTGGCCGTAGTTGAGGAACTCTCGTCGTCCGCTTTCCTTGAGATCGGCTGACACGATCTCGGCCTTCACCGCGACCGCCCGTTCAATGAGTTCGCGGACCGTCGCTGAACCGCCGTCGGACACCGCTGCGGGGTCTGCCTCGATCAGGTCGAGGATACGTGGATCGGCGATAAAGCCACATTTGACCACTTCAGCCATCCCGGTGAGCAGTTCGTTGCGGGGTAGCGTCGCGAGGGTGTCAAGATCGGCCAGGACAGCGGCGGGCGGGTGGAACGCGCCAACCAGGTTCTTGCCTTCGGCTGTGTTGATACCGGTCTTGCCGCCCACTGCGGCGTCAACCATTCCCAGCAGGCTGGTGGGCAGGTGGACCACCTTGACGCCCCGCAACCAGGTGGCCGCAACGAAGCCAGCGAGGTCAGTCACGGCGCCACCGCCCACCGCCACGACTGCGTCGGAGCGGGTGAAGTCGTTCTGGCCCAGGACCTGCCAGCAGAACGCGGCGACCTGGATGTGTTTGCCTTCCTCGGCGTCGGGGATTTCGGCCGTGACAGCGGTGAATCCCGCATCGGCCAGTTCGGCCCGCACCGTGTCGCCGGTGCTCCTGAGTGCCCGCGGGTGGATCACCAGGACGCGGCGAACCCGCTCCCCCAACACAGCCGGGAGCCGTTCCAGCAGCCCGTGCCCGATGACTACCTCGTAGTTCTCTGCCGCCTGGGTTCCGGTGACGTTGATAACGGTCGGCTCTTTGCTGACTGTCGGCTCGTTGGCCATGACTGTCCCTTCGTTGGTCTGATCAGCTACGACTGTGTCAGCTGAAACTGTTGGATGAGCTCGGCGACGAGCTGGTCAATGGAGCGGCCCCGCGTATCAAGGACGCAGTCGGCCAGGCCTTCGTAGACTGGCCGCCGCTCCCGATCCATCCGGGTCCAGGCCTCCACCGGATCGCCGGCGAGAAGCGGGCGGCTCCGGTCCCGGGTGATCCGGCGACGCACCGTGGCTATGTCAGCGTCCAGGAAGACCACCCGCGCCCCGGCGAGCAGCGCGCGGGTCCCCTCGTCGAGGACGGCTCCCCCACCGAGCGATACCACCTGGTGCGCCGGCGCCTCGGTGAGCACCTCGGCAACCACCTGGGCCTCGAGCGTCCGGAAAGCCGGTTCACCCTGCTTCTTGAAGATGGTGCTGATCCGCCCGTGCCGCGCAACGATGATCTGGTCAGTGTCGACGAACGGCCAGCCCAGCCGTGCGGCGAGGCCCGCGCCGACCGCTGACTTACCGGTAGCCATCAGTCCGATGAAGACCACCGGTCCGACGCCGGGTGAAGCCACTAGTTCCCAGCCGAGTTGAGCGAGGTGGGAATGGCCGCCAGATAGGCTGCCAGGTTGCGTGCTGTCTCCTGGACAGAGTCCCCACCGAACTTCTCGGTGACCGCTTCGGCGATGACCAGGGCCACCATGGCTTCGGCGACCACCCCGGCGGCGGGGACTGCGCAGACGTCGGACCGCTGGTGATGCGCGCGGGCGGCGTCACCGGTGCTGACATCAATGGTGCGCAGGGCTCGTGGCACGGTGGCGATGGGTTTCATGGCGGCACGGACCCGCAGTGTGTCGCCGATGCTCATCCCACCCTCAATCCCGCCTGCGCGGTTGCTGGTCCGCTCGATCATGCCGGAGTCACCGCGCACAATCTCGTCGTGGGCTTTTGACCCGCGTCGCGCGGCAGTGAGGAACCCGTCGCCCACCTCGACGCCCTTGATGGCCTGAATGCCCATCAGTGCTGCCGCGAGGCGGGAGTCCAGGCGCCGGTCCCAGTGAACGTAGCTCCCCAACCCTGGTGGCAGCCCGTAGACCACCACCTCCACCACCCCGCCGAGTGTTTCACCCTCTTTGTGGGCGGCGTCCACCTCGGACACCATCGCGAGGGAGGTTTCGCGGTCGAAGCAGCGCAGCGGATCCTGATCCAGCGCGATCACATCGGATGGCCCGGGCAGGGGTGAACCTTCGGGGACTGCTACCGACGCGATGGCGACCGTGTGGCTGACCAGGGAGATGCCGAGCGCTGACAGGAAGCGGGCGGCTACTTCTCCCAGCGCAACCCGGGCGGCTGTCTCCCGCGCGCTGGCCCGTTCCAGCACGGGACGCGCCTCGTCGAAGCCGTACTTCTGCATTCCGGTGAAGTCCGCGTGTCCCGGACGGGGGCGGGTCAGTGGCGCGTTCCGGGCGAGTTCGGATAACTCGGAGGGGTCCACCGGGTCGGCTGACATGATCTGGTCCCACTTGGGCCATTCGGTGTTGCCCACCTGAATCGCCACGGGTCCGCCCTGGGTCAGCCCGTGCCGGACACCGCCGATGATGCTGACCTGATCCTGCTCGAACTTCATTCGGGCGCCACGCCCATAGCCGAGCCGCCTACGGGCCAGCGCAGCCTGAATGTCACTGCTCGTGATCTCCACGCCTGCAGGCATTCCTTCAATAATTCCCACCAGTGCCGGTCCGTGGGATTCTCCGGCAGTTAACCAACGCAACATGCCTCCAATCCTGCCACGGTGTCGCTGCTGTTTCAGCGCGAGGGCGCTCCGACTGCGTCACACATGACTTTTAGGACCGGCAGATCGTCGGTGAAAGCACCGCCGGAGAACAGCCTGACCTGCTCCACCGCCTGATAGATCAGCATCTCCAGTCCCGGCACGATGGCCCCGCCTCGGGCCTGCCAGACGTCAGCGAGGGGACTCGGCCAGGGGTCATAGGCAACGTCCAGGAGCACCGGCTGGACCCCCGCCAATGCTTCCGGAGCGCAGGACACTTCCTGGGCGAGCGAATCAGCCCCATGCGGAGGGAGGGTGGAGATGGCGACGTCGGCGTGTCGCAGACCCTCCACGGCGTCGTTCCACCCGCGGACAGCGACGTGGAGCCCGAGGGAGCGTCCGAGGACCTCCAGGGGTGCAGCACGCTCAGGGGATCGGACAAAGACGGTGACCCGGGTGGCACCCAGTTCCTGCAGGGCGGCCAGGGAGGCGGCAGCGGTCCCGCCGCCACCGAGGATCACCGCAGTCTCCGGCGGTACACGGACTCCGCCGTGCCTGAGCGCACCCACAATGCCTGCGACGTCCGTGTTGTGGCCGGTCAGGACGCGGTCTCCCCCCGCGCCGTCGACAGTCACAGTGTTGAGCACGCCCAACGCAGCTGCGTGCCCACTCACCTGGTCGACCAGGTCAACCATCGCTGCCTTGTGCGGCATGGTCACCGACAGTCCACGCCAGCCGTCAGCCGTCCGGACCTGGCTGACAAACGACTGGAGGTCTTCGGGCAACACCTCGATGGCCTCATAGCTGCAATCAAACCCCAGGAGCCGATAGGCGGCCCGGTGAAGCGCAGGCGATTTTGAGTGTCCGATCGGTGACCCAATCACTGCTGCCCGCAGTGGCTGCCGGGCGCGGGCTGTGCTGGCGGCGGCGTGCGCCGACCGATTCACCTAGCTGCACCGGCCGGGGTTGTCAGCGCACCAGGCCTGGTATTCCGCGACATAGACGGCGTGCTCGGCGAGTGTTTCCGAGAACTTTGTTTCGCCTGTGTCGAGGTCAACGGTGACCCAGTAGTAGAAGGGCACGTCCGCGGGATTCACCGCGGCATCGATTGCTTCGGCACCGGGTGACCCGATTGGCCCCACCGGCAGACCCGGGTTGGCGAAGGTGTTGTACGGGTTGGACTCGTCGGCGCGTTCCTCTTCGGTGAAGTCGAAGCTGCGCCGGTCCAGCCCATAGGTGACCGTCGCATCCGACTGGATTAGCCCGTTCGTCTCGGTGTTGTCTTCTCCGAGCCGATTCTCGATAGCCCCGGAGACCGCGGCGTAGTCGGCTTCGCCGGCCTCGGCCTCGATGATGCTGCCGATCGTCAGAATTCTGAACTGCTCCTCCGGATCGGTGACACCCGCGTCCTCGAGGAGGGCGAATGTCCCATCGACCATCGTCTGGATCATCTCGGTTGCGGTGGCGTCGACGTCGAACCGGTACTCTCCCGGAGCGAGATAGCCTTCAAGGCTCCGAGCGTCGTCGGGAAGCCCGAACTGGGTGGGATCGGCGGCCAATTCTTCAAACTCGTCCCGCGCGATGCCGGTCGACTCGGCGAGAATGTCAAGCGTTTCCCCCTGCCGAAGTCCCTGCGCGACAGCCGCGTAGAGGACCTTGTTCGCTTCGACGTCCAGCAGTGCCAGCGCCGCACCCTCGGAGGACATCTGGTAGCTGAGTTCGTACTCGCCGGGCTGCACTTCGCGTCCGTCTGCCACTTGTTGCAGCGCGGAAACGAATTCGGAACCGTCAGCGACAATATCGACAGATTCCAGGCCGTTGCCGATGGCGAGTGGGCCCGCACCCTCGGGCACCGTGAAGACAACGCTGCCTTCGCCGGGTCCGGGATAGTCGGTGATATCGTCCAGTCCAAGGAGATCGCGAAGCATCAGGGACACCGCAACGACTACCCCGATGAATCCGAGGATGACCACCAGCATGACGATGGTGCGACGACGGCGGCGACGCTGCCTGGCTTTCGACGGACGGCGGTTGCGCCGGTGGCCCGACCGGGGTTCGAAGAACTGTTCGACGGGTTCGACTGTTTCGTCGTGGGAACCCTCGTACCCGTCGTCGTGCTGGGCGTCGTCGGTGTGACGCTCCGGTTCGCTGTCGGCGGCCGGGAACTGGGGGTGGTGGTGGCTCACAGTTCCAGGTTCCTTTCGCGGCTGTTCTCCGTAATGTCCTGCTCCTTGTTAAGGGTCAGCGGGTCCCCTTGTGGGCGGGCCCGCTGCCGCGCTGCGACCGGATCCCCCACATCCCGCATTTGTGACCTTTGCATATCCATGGCGTGCTGCAGAATTTCGACAGCCGCCGCCTGATCTACCACCTTACGGTGATCGCGGGTATTCAAGCCAGCTTGCCTCAGGGAACGGTGTGCCGAAACGGTGCTCAACCGTTCGTCGATCAGCCGGACGCTGGCGGTGAGACCGGCCCTCTGGATCGCGTTCGCCAGCTCCAGCGCATAGCCGCGGGCCATCTCGGCGGACGCCGATTCGGTGCCGCTCAGGTTCCGCGGCAGACCCACGAACACCTGGACGGCCTCCCGTTCGGCAATCTCCCGGACCAGAATGTTGAGGTCCGATTTTTTCTTCAGATCCCGTTTCATCGTCCGGACGGGGGTGGCG
>NZ_ASZW01000213.1:0-3617 GCF_000468215.1 Arthrobacter sp. CAL618
CACCCGTACCATTCCGACGTCGACGCCAATTTTGACGCCCCGCGGGTAGTCCCCGGTGCCGGGTGAAGTGTCAGTCATCGCTGTTCAGGCGGGTGATCAGCGGGACGCGACCGCGGACCGGATGGCGGTCAGGGCGGCCTCGATCTGCGCTGGATCGGACCCTCCGCCCTGAGCCACGTCGTCCTTACCGCCGCCGCCGCCGCCGAGGATTCCAGCGGCGACGCGGACCAGCGCGCCGGCCTTCACGCCGGCGGCGCGGGCGTCCTCGTTGGTCGCGACCAGGACAAGCGGACGGTCGTTGCTGATTCCGGCGGTAGCCACCACTGCAGCGCCTGATCCTAGCCGGCTTCTGAGGTCGAGAGCGAGAATCCGCAGGTCGTCGGCGCCGCTCACCGTTCCAGCGTCGTGCGCAAGGAGGCGGACGCCGTCGACGTCGACCGCGGAGCCCACCAGGGCCGCAGCCGACGCGCTGAGCGCTTCCTTCCGCAGCCGTTCAAGTTCCTTTTCGGCGGTCTTGAGCTTCGCCAGGGTGGCTGCGAGCCGTTCCGGCAGCTGGACTGACGGCACCTTGAGCATGTCCGACAGCTCGGTCACCAGGGCACGCTCAGCCGCGAGGTGGCGGAACGCGTCCATTCCAACGAACGCCTCAACCCGGCGGTTACCTGAACCGACCGACTGTTCGCCCAGCAGGGTCAACGATCCGATGAGCGACGTCGATCCGACGTGGGTGCCTCCACAGAGTTCCCTTGACCAGTCACCGTCAATTTCGACCACCCGGACGGTGTCGCCGTAGGCTTCGCCGAACAGGGCGGTCGCGCCGAGTGCTTTCGCCTCGTCCAGCTTCATCAGCTTGGTTTCTACCGTGTGGTTGTTGCGGATGGCGATATTGGAGACTTCTTCGATCTCCGACTTGGCGCTGGCGCTGATGCCTTCGCCCCAGGAGAAGTCGAACCGCAGGTACCCGGCCTTGTTGAAGGAGCCGCGCTGCAGCGCTTCGGGGCCGAGGATCTGGTGGAGGGCGGCGTGCACGATGTGGGTACCCGAGTGGGCCTGCTCCCCGGCGTGACGGCGCTGCCGGTCCACGGCCGCCACCACGGGTGCGGTGACCGAAATGTCGCCTTCCCGGACAACCGCGCGGTGGACGCTGAGGCCTTTGATGGGGCGTTGCACGTCGAGGACTTCGACCACGAAGCCGTTGCCGGTGATGAGCCCGGCGTCTGCGGCCTGGCCGCCTGCCTCAGCGTAGAACGGCGTCTGGTCCAGGATCAGGTCGATCTCTTCGCCCTGCGATGCCGCGGGCACGGCAACGCCGTCGCGGACAATTCCGGTGACGATGGCTTCGGTGGTCAGCTCGTCGTACCCGGTGAACACGGTCTGGCCGCTGGCCAGCAACTCGGTGAAGACGGACAGATCGGCCTGGCCAGCCTTCTTACCGCGGGCGTCAGCCTGGGCGCGTTGGCGTTGCTCGAGCATCAGCGATCGGAACCCGTCGGCGTCGACCGCGAGGCCGGCTTCGGCAGCCATTTCGAGGGTCAGGTCGATGGGGAAGCCGAAGGTGTCATGCAGCGCGAAGGCGTCCTCACCGGACAGCGGGCGTCCTGCGGCCTTCGATTCCAGGACCGCGCCCTCAAGGCGGGCGGTACCGGAGGCGATGGTGCGCAGGAAAGCACGTTCCTCGGCGTAGGCGATCCGGCTGATCCGTTCGAAGTCCTTCTCCACCTCGGGGTAGGTGCCCTTCATCGCGTCCCGGGACGCCGGCAGCAGTTCGGGGAGGCAGGCGCGTTCGACGCCGAGCAGACGCATGGCACGGACGGCCCGCCGGATCAGGCGGCGCAGCACGTACCCGCGGCCCTCGTTGGAGGGGGTCACACCGTCGGCTATGAGCATCAGAGCTGAACGGATGTGGTCGGCCACGACGCGCATCCGCACGTCATCGGTGTGGTGCGGGTCCGTGTCTGATTCGGCACTGGTGTAGGTCTTGCCCGAGAGTTCCGCGGCGCGGTCCAGCACCGGACGCACCTGGTCGGTCTCATACATGTTCTCGACACCCTGCAGCACCATGGCGAGGCGCTCGAGGCCGAGCCCGGTGTCGATGTTCTTGGCCGGCAGTTCGCCGGCGATGTCGAAATCTTCCTTGCTACGGACTGCTGACAGCTGGTATTGCATGAACACCAGGTTCCAGATTTCGATGTACCGCGGGGAGTCGGTGGCCGGTCCGCCGGCAATGCCGTACTCGGGGCCCCGGTCGTAGAAGATTTCCGAGCAGGGTCCGCCGGGCCCGGGCTGCCCGGTGCTCCAGTAGTTTTCCGCTTCGCCGAGCTTCTGGATGCGTTCAACGGGGATACCGACCTGGTCGCGCCAGATGGCGAGGGCCTCGTCGTCATCCTGGTAGACGGTGACCCAGAGACGATCGGGGTCCAGCCCGAAGCCTCCGGCGTCGAGTGGGGAGGTCAGGAGCTCCCACGCCATCGGGATGGCGCCTTCCTTGAAATAGTCTCCGAAGGAGAAGTTGCCGCACATCTGGAAGAACGTTCCGTGGCGGGCCGTTTTGCCTACTTCTTCAATGTCGCCGGTCCGGATGCACTTCTGGATGCTGGTGGCCCGGTCGAAGGGTGCCTTCTCACGAGCCGTCAGGTACGGGATGAACGGGACCATTCCAGCGATGTTGAAGAGCAGCGACGGGTCGGTCGATACCAGCGACGCCGACGGCACAACCGTGTGCCCCTTGCCCTCGAAAAACGCGAGCCAGCGCCGTGCAATCTCATGGGATTTCATTGAAGCTTTCAGTCCTTATGGTTTTTTCAGGGCCAGGATCCTGTGGGTCGCACCCCAGCTCGGGGCGCGGGACGGGCTGCCAGGCAGCCCCGGTCCGGTTACTGGCCGGGACGTTCCGGGCGAACTTCGGCGGGGTCGATGCCGAGGGCGGCACGGAGGTCGGATTCGCGCTCCTGCATCCCTGTCCGCAGCGCATCAGCGAAGTTGGCGACACCATCAGTCACTTCGCCCATCGCACGGTTCAACCCGGCAGGCCCGTAGCTGTCGGCGACGGAGGCGAGTTTCCGTACGGCGATGACGCCGATGGCAACTCCTGCGCCCATCCAGATGACGCGCATGATCATTGTGTTTTTCATCGTTTCCTTAGCGGCTGCGGCGGCGGGGAGCGGGCTTGCCTCGACCGGCCAGGGCGGTGCGCACCCCGTAGGAGAACGCGGCAACCTTGATCAACGGCGCGCCGACGGTAGCGGCGATCAGGGATGACAGGGCCGAGAGGTTGGCGGTCGCGTCGGAGACGTTGGACGTGATTCCGTCGACATTCTTCAGCTGCTGATGCGTGGTGGTGACGGTGCTTGTCACTTCCTCGATCAGGGGTGTGGTTTCGTTGCTGACACTCCTGATGGTGGTCCGCAGTTCGTCAAACACTTTGCCGAGCTTCCACACCGGTATAGCCAGCAGTGCGACCAGCACCGCGAACACACCGGCTGCGATGAGACCGGCGATATCTCCACCAGACATGGATCGTGTCTCCTTTTGAATCAGGTAGGCCGCCTGGGCGTCGATAGCTCAGCGGCGATAACTTACCTATGTACCTTACCTACTCAAAGGCCCGCGGCGTGTGC
>NZ_ASZW01000214.1:0-8477 GCF_000468215.1 Arthrobacter sp. CAL618
CAGTGGCCGGAACCCTTTCTTTTTAACTGAACTGCACCGGGTGGATTAGTGTTACTGGGTGATTATCTTCCTCTCCATTCTGGGTGTGTTGGGCGTTGCGGCGTCCGGACCTATTATGGCGGCGACGGTGGCCCCGGCACTGGCGATAGCCTTCTGGCGCAACGCGATCGGTGCGCTGGTGATGGGCGGACCCGCGGCACTTTCCAAGCGGCATGAGTTCAAGGCCCTGCGACGATCCGACTTCGTGCGGCTCGCGATCGCCGCCACCGCTTTGGCCCTCCACTTTGCCTGCTTTATTACCGCGTTGAAACTGACCTCCGTAGCGGCTGCCACCGCGCTGGTCTGCCTTCAAGTGGCCTGGATCGCGCTCTTTAACGCGATCCAGGGTTCGAAGCCGGCTACCAAGGTGGTTGTGGGTCTGAGTGTGGCGCTGCTCGGCGTCGTCGTCATCACTGGTTTTGATCTGACCCTCTCCCAGGATGCGATCATCGGTGACCTTTTGGCCCTGGCTGGCGGGGCCCTGGCTGGTATTTATCAGATGGCTGGGGCGAGCGCCCGGAAGACCATGTCCACGGGCACCTACACCACCCTGTGTTACGGAGGGTGCGCACTCATCCTGCTCGTTATGTGCCTGATCTTCAGGCAGCCACTGGTGGGATTTTCACCGGCAGCATGGGTGGGGATCCTCGCCGTCACGCTGGTCGCCCAACTGATGGGTCACACGGTATTCAATCATTTGCTGGCGGTAATGAGCCCGCTGGTGGTTTCGATGATCATCCTGCTTGAAATCCCTGGGGCAGCCTTGCTTGCGGCAATCTTTCTGGGGGAGCAACTGCCGGCCGGTACCTATGGCGGGTTACTGCTGATCCTGGTGGGCCTGGCTATCGTGGTTCGCGGGCAAGTGAATCCGCGGCAGAGAACTACAGTGGAGACCGCGGCCTCTCCACCGCCCGCGCTGGGTGGCACCTAGCCCCTCTGCGGGCCCTCACCAGCGGCCTGGGGAGTTCCACCCCGGTGGAGGCTGGGGCCGCGCACAGAGTGAACAGCACGGATCATTTTCGCTGGATAGTAGATGGACATGAAAATCAGCGGGGGTACCTTGAGGATTCGTTTGTTGATGCGGTGAGCCTTGTACGTGCGATCGAATCGGGTCACGTAGTAGCGGTAATCCTTCGGCGAATCCTCAAGTCGACGCGCCGACATGCCGCTGACCATGGTCGGCAGGTAGCGAATTACCAGATCGTGTTCGGCCAGGTGGAGCGAAAGGTCGATATCCTCGTGCATTTCGTCCGCCTCGTCCCGGCAGGTGGACTCACGAATCTGTTCCCAGGCTGTCCGGCGGATAGCCATGTTGGAGCCGAAGAGGAAGTGGTATTGATTACGGGCCAACTTGAGGATTAGTTGGCGGATCTTGTCATCGGCAAGCAAACCCCAGCGCCGCATCGGCATGTCGTAATAGACCACTGGGCCAGTCGCGGCGGCAACATCGGAGTCAGCGAAGCCCGCAAGGACCTTCTCCACCCAGTCGGGCTCCAACACGGAGTCAGCGTCAATTCGCCCGATGATGTTGCCAGACGCGCTATCAAATCCGAAATTGCGGGTTGGTATCAACCCCTGTTCGGCTGAATGCTGAAGAAGCTTGATCGGGCTTTCGGGATACTCCAACTGCATCTGCCGCACAATTCGGCAGGTGCCATCGGTGGAGCGGTTGTCGATCACTAGGATTTCGTCGGCTGGTACCGATTGGTAGATGGCCGCGATCAAACACTGCCTGATGACACTTTCCTCGTTATACGCCGGAATGACGATAGAGACGGCGTTCTGGAGAGGGTGCACGGCCGTCAATCTACCACCGTGGGTCCCGGTTACGGCATGAATGAAAAAAGGAAAGGCGGCTCCGAAGAACCGCCTTTCCTTTCAAGCTAGGCCAAATGACTATTTGGTCGCATCCTTCGCGTCTTCTGCTGCATCAGCGACCTTGCCGGTCGTTGCTGTACCAGCGGACTTCGCTGCATCTGACGTCTCGTCGGCAGCGTTGCCAGCCTTGGCTGCCGCCCGATCGGCGGCCTCCTTGATGTCAGCGACAACCTTCTTCGCCTCCTCAGCGCGCTCAGCCTCACCTGCGGGCTTGGTATCCACCTTGACGGGGGTTTTCCAGGGGTCCTCGACCGGCTTGGAAGCCCGCCAGACGGCAACGCCAGCGGTAATCGCTGCGGCGATGATACCGAAGATCAGCCAGCCCTTGCTGCCGCTCTTCTGCCGCTTCTTAAGATCGCGCGAGGCTTTCATGGCGGCGGCTGCTGCAGCCTTCTGGGCCTTTTTCACCGTCTTCTTGTCTCCGGTGACCTTGGTAACCGCCCGATTCACCGGTTCAGGGATCGTTGCGCCGGACAGGGAACGGGACACGCTGTCAGCGGCGTCTCCCAGTTTGTGGGACAGGGTCGGCAAATAATCGCCAACTACCTTGTCACGAGCACCGGTGATCGCTGGAGCTGCGCGGTCGAGGGTCTTCTGGATGTGCGGGGTGGTGGTATCAACCACCTGTGAAATACGCGGAGCAACCTTATCCAGGCCGTCCTGAATACGTGGGGTGACGGTGGAGATACCGTCGGAAATGCCGTGTGCGGCACGCTGTACTCCGTGCTGGATCATCGGCGACGCAGATCCGTAACCCTTTTCGATCCGTGGTGCAACCCAGTTGTAGGCGGCATCCACGCGTGGAGCTGCCCAGTCCCGTGCGGCTTCGGCACTCGTTACGACGCTCTTCTCGAGGTCGCGGGTCATACGTTTGTTCTTCTTCACATCTGCCTCCCGGGAATAGTGACTGTTGACTGTCAGCCTACGGGGTATCGCAATGACGTGCTATTCGTTCGCGGTGTCCCCGACGATTTTTCACTGTGCGCGGAACAGCTCAATCTCAGTGGTTTACCAGAGGGCGCATGAAAGAATGGAGGTATGACAGCTATTGCAACAGCACAAGCAACTATCCACACCAACCTCGGCGACATCAAGGTGAACCTCTTTGGGAACCACGCGCCGAAAACCGTGCAGAACTTCACGGGCCTCGCCACGGGTGAAAAGGCCTGGACCCACCCGCAGAGCGGCGAGGAATCCACCAAGCCGTTGTACGACGGGACGATTTTTCATCGGGTCATCAAGGATTTCATGATTCAGGGTGGAGACCCACTAGGTCAGGGTATCGGCGGACCGGGTTACCAGTTCGATGATGAGATCAACCCAGATCTGGATTTCACTGCGCCCTACAAGCTGGCCATGGCGAACGCAGGAATCCAGGGTGGCCGCGGTACCAACGGTTCACAGTTCTTCATCACCTCGGTCCCAACCACCTGGCTCCAGGGGAAGCACACCATCTTCGGTGACGTCACCGACGAAGCTTCGCGCACCATCGTCGAGCAGCTGAACGCGATTCCCACCGATGCACGGGACAAGCCACTGGAAGATGTTGTCATCAACTCGATCACGGTAGAACAGCTCTAAAACACCAATGACATACGGAATCCCGGCGGACCAGCCGCAGCAGGAAGTCCCCGTGTGCCCCCGACACACAGACCGTGTCAGCTACGTCCGCTGCCAGCGGTGTGGCAGACCTGCGTGCCCGGAGTGCCACCGACCGGCTGCCGTCGGGATTCAGTGTGTTGACTGTGTGAGGGAAAGTGCGCGGAACGTTCCCACCCAGCGAACCATATTCGGCGGTGTGGCCAGGCAAGGGAAGCCTATTCTCACCTTTTCAATCATCGGCATCTGCGCGGTGCTCTTCCTGCTGCAAATGGTCATCCCCGGGCTGACCGGAGCACTGGCCTATGCCCCCCTCTATACCTCCGAATACCTGTCACCTGAACCTTGGCGAATGCTGACGGCCGCGTTCCTGCACTCCACCGGGTTCCTGCTCCACATCGCTTTCAACATGTACGCGCTCTGGATCATGGGGCAAGCACTGGAACCGTTGCTGGGGCGTACCCGTTTCCTCGCTCTCTACCTGTTGTCCGCGTTTGGCGGATCCGTGGCAGTACTCCTGCTCTCCAACCCCCTGCAATCCGTGGTGGGAGCATCAGGCGCCGTCTTCGGCTTGTTTGGCGCGATGTTGATAGTCCAGCGCCGCAGAGGTGGCGACGTGCGTCAACTCGTGGTCCTGATCGCCATCAACGGCGTATTGGGCTTCGTGGTTCCTGGGATCTCCTGGCAGGCGCATCTTGGTGGGCTACTCACCGGAACCGCAGCCGCCGCAATCATCGCCTACGCCCCCAAGGGGAAGAACCGGTCCCTGATCCACTGGGGAGGTCTGGCGGGTCTGGCTGTGCTGCTCGTAGCCTTGACGATTCTCGGCTCGGCACTCGTACAACTACCGCTGGGTTAGAAGTTGTCCACAAGGTTTATCAACAGCGGGGATAACTTACACACATGTAATTCCACAGCTGTGGATAAGCATGGGGCCGAAAACGTCCACCTTCAGACCTCATCCCAGCAAAGTTACCCACAGCTGTGGATAACTTAGTGCACAACGTGTGTACGAGTCCGCCTTAACGGCAAACGCGTCCGCAGTAACTAAGGGACAGGGACCGAAATTGGCTCTGTCCCACTACCAGTGCGGACGCGTCAGGGAAGTGGTTGTGGGGAAGCGTGGGTCAGTGCCACTTCGTCGTCATCAGAAACCCGATGATCGCCAGGCCGAATCCGATCATGATATTCCACGAGTCGATTGAGGGAATAGGGAAGCGTGCCTCAGATACGTAGTAGACGATGATCCACAGCAACCCCAGAATCATCAACCCGAACATGACGGGTTTGTACCAGACCGGATTGGGCTTCCGCTCGGCGGAGGCAGCGGTGCTGGACTGACTCGGTTTCCTGTTCTTGCGGGACTTCGACTCGGGCACTGGTCCTCCTAGAGAGGCGAAGCCACAGTGGCAACGCCTTAGTGTTTACCCTCACAAGGGCTCGGCAGTCGGCGATGACGCAAGCTATCCTGAAAAAAGGATCAATGTCATCAGCACGGTTCCGCACAATTCTAACCACTGAACCGGTGCTGGGGCGCAGTACCCCACCCAGGTGGGGTACTGGCAGCCTGCGCGCAGTGCGGGACATACCAGTGGAGCACGTTGCTGGTGATCAAGGTACAACAGGCCGCAAGAGTTCAACGACGGGCATTTCACGAGCGCTATGAGCAAAACCACCCGCATTCTGGTCATCGACAACTACGACAGCTTTGTTTATACCCTGGTCGGCTACCTGCAGGAGTTGGGCGCCGAAACCACTGTGGTGAGGAACGACGACGTCACCCTGGCTGAGGCGATAGCTCTCGCGGAGGTGCGTGACGGTGTGCTGATTTCGCCGGGCCCAGGGACACCCGCCGATGCCGGGATATGCGTCGAGATGATCAAGTGGTGCGGTACCAGTTCAACACCGATGCTCGGGGTCTGTCTGGGGCATCAGGCGTTGGCGGAGGCCTTCGGTGGCACCGTCACCCATGCGCCAGAGCTGATGCACGGCAAGACATCCCTGGTGGAACACGAGGCAGGGAGCATCTTTACGGGGCTGCCGTCGCCGTTTACCGCGACCCGCTACCACTCGCTTGCCGCGGTCAGTGATGTGGTTCCACCAGATCTGGTGGTCACAGCGCGCACGGCAAGCGGCATCATCATGGGGTTGGAGCACCGAACTGCTCCGCTGTGTGGGGTGCAGTTTCACCCAGAGTCCGTGTTGACCGAGGGCGGATATCGCATGCTCGGCAACTGGCTTGAGTCACTGGGTCTGGTCGGGGCCGCTGAGAAGTCGTCAACCCTGAGCCCGCTGATTTCCAAATAGGTCCAGCGACCCGGAAAGCTAGGCTTTGCAGTCCAGAGCCAAGGTTGACAGTCCTGAGCTAGGGCTCTGCAGTCTCTTCCGGCGGCGTCGGGGCAGGAGTCGGCTCAGGGTCTACTGACGGGTCGTCCTCGGGTTCGGGAGCAACGGCTACGGTAATCACTATTTGCGTGCCCGGCGCGACCACCGAACCGGGTTCTGCACTCTGCTTGGTGACAGTGTCGGGGTCCACAACGGCGTTTTCTACTTCTTCAATGCGGTAGGTCAAACCCTTCGCCGGATCCTCCAACTGCGCTATCGCTTCTTCCGTAGTCAATTCGATCAAACGCGGCACTTCGACCAACCCGGTAGATAACACCAGGTCGATATCGGATCCGATCGGCACTGACTCTCCTGCCCCGGGGCTGGTGGAGATCACACGGTCGGCCGGAACCGTTGCGCTGTTCTCCTGGGTCACCGCGCCGCCGCTGAGGCCGGCTGAGGATAACGCATCCCTGGCTGACGACTCGGTCATGCCAATGATGTTCTCGGGAATGATCGCCTCGGAGGGGCCCTCGGAAATGGTGACGTTAACTGTTGAGCCGGGTTCCACCTCTTCCCCCGCCCCCGGGTCCGAATCGATTACCAAACCGGGATCGACGGAGTCGCTGAAATCCTCGTCAAACTGTGGGCGCAGGTCGGCAGCGAAGATGGCATTGGCTGCCTCATCCTGAGTCATGCCCTCGACGGTCGGTACCGCCTGCAGCACCGGACCCTCTGGCTCGGAGTTAAGGAGGTTCAACAACACAAACGTCCCACCGGCGAGAACCAGTGCCACGATGATAAAAAATGTTGTGGTCCACGCCCGCCGGGCCGCACGACGGCGGTCTTCGTCGGCATCGCGGTCGGCGTTAAACGTCCGAGAAATCGACAGTGGAGGCTGATCTTCCGTGAGGGGACCCGAACTCATCGACCCGCCGGCCAGCACCTTCGCCATGGCGCGGGTCTGCGGGCCCTCAGCCCCGGCGGCCGAAACGGCAGCCGCGGGTAGGGTCGATAGTGCCTCGGTGGCGCGTTCCTGGGGCTGGGTAGTAGGAACAACACCCTTGCGGGCCTGCTGCAATGCAACCCGGAAGGCCACAGCGTCCTGGTAACGGTCCTGACGGTCTTTTTCAAGGGCCCGGTGCAATACCGCATCGAGTGCCGGTGAGACTTCGGGGTTGAACTGACTGGCCGGTTTGGGTACTTCCCGGACGTGCTGGTACGCCACTGAAACCGGGCTGTCGCCGATGAACGGCGGACGAGCGGTGAACAGTTCGTACATCAGGCATCCAGCCGAGTACAGGTCACTGCGCGCGTCAACGGTCTCGCCCCTGGCCTGTTCAGGCGAGAGATACTGGGCGGTGCCGATGACGGCCTGGGTTTGGGTCATGGTGGCAGCGGAGTCGGCGATGGCCCGGGCAATACCGAAGTCCATCACCTTGACGTTTCCCTCCGGCGTGATCATCACGTTCGCGGGTTTGATATCGCGATGCACAATACCCGCCTTGTGGCTGTACTCCAGTGCCGACAGCACGCCCACCATGTGCTCGGCTGACTGGTCGAGGGTCAGCTCCCCCGCGCGAATGAGATCGCGAAGTGTCCGTCCCGCAACGTACTCCATCACGATGAACGGGACCTTCACGTCGTCTACTGAACGCCCGGCGATTTCTTCTTCGCCGGTGTCATAGACGGACACGATGGTGGGGTGGTTCAATGCGGCGACTGCCTGTGCTTCCCGTCGGAAACGGGACTGGAACAGAGGGTCCCGGGCCAGGTCCTGACGCAACAGTTTGATTGCCACGGACCGGCCCAGCCGGATGTCACGACCGAGGTGCACATCGGCCATCCCTCCACGGCCAATGAGCTCACCTACTTCGTAACGCCCGTTCAGGACCCTGTCAGTGGTCACTTGTCCGCCTTCCGCCTGCATCTGAATAGTGAGGGAAGCGCGTTAGGGCGCTTCGGTGGTGGGTGGGGGGCTGGTGGTTTCTTCGGGTGGCGGGGTGGTCTGCGGAGGTCCGGAAGACACCACGTAGTTGACGGCGCTGCCGGGTTCAACTTCCGAACCTTCGCTGGGGTCCACACTCAGCACAGTTCCGGCAGGCTCCTCGGATTCCTCTTGTCCAGCATTGGCTGGTTGCAGGCCCGCATTGAGCAGGGCTTGCTGGACTTCCTGTTCAGTGGAGCCCACCAGACCTGATGGCACCTCAACCGGCGCAGGTCCAGAGGAGGAGGTGACCGTCACTGCTGCACCACGCGCAAGGGTTCCCACCGGGCTGACACTGAGGACGAGGCCTTCTGCTATGTCGGATTCTTCCTGCTCGGTCGAGACCGCCAGGCCGAGGGCACCGAGTTCGGCAACCACTTCATCGACCGGGCGGCCTTCGAACTGAGCGGCACTAATGACAATTTCAGGCTCTGCGGTCTCAACGGGTTCGGTTGTGGGCGGTTCGGAGGGGGTTTCCGATTCCGTCTCGGACGGTGTCGCGCTAGGCGAGGTTGTGGTCGTAGTGGTGGCCGGGGGGGTACTGGGGTCGTCGTCAGCCCCGGTCAGAACGGGCCAGAGGAAAAACAGCCCGACGCCAAGTCCTACCAACAAAAACAGGAGAATCAACGGAATCAGCCAGGGGCTCCCG